>JAYPBG010000272.1:0-5005 GCA_038124075.1 Gammaproteobacteria bacterium | reverse complement strand
TATCTGTGACTCAGGCGGAAGCAAAGGCAAAGGCTCGGTTGTGGCTGAACTGGATATTCACCCTGACCTTTGGTTCTTCCAGTGCCACTTTGCAACAGACCCCGTAATGCCGGGCTGTTTGGGCCTGGATGCGATGTGGCAACTGGTCGGCTTCTTCTTAGGATGGAAAGGCAACCCTGGGCGAGGGCGCGCACTGGGTACCGGTGAGGTTAAGTTTTCTGGTCAAGTATTACCCACCGCTAAGCGCATCACCTACCGAGTCGATATCACCCGTCTTATTGAGCGCAAACTGGTGGTGGGTATTGCCGATGCCTCGATGGAAGTGGACGGTCGAGAGATATACACAGCAAAAGGGCTTCGTGTCGGGCTGTTCGTCTCAACAGATAACTTTTGAGGTTACTAAAACCTCATGTCATGCCAACAACACGAGTACTCGTGAACATAAACTGGAGGACCGCCTCATGCGCCGAGTGGTAATAACAGGAGCAGGCATTGTATCCTGCCTAGGAAATGATCTACCTACTGTTGCAAGCGCCCTCAAAAATGGACAGTCGGGCATCCGATTTCAAGAGATCTATAAAGAGCTGGGCATGCGCAGCCATATTGCTGGCGTGCCTGATATCAACATTGAAGAGCATATCGACCGTAAAGTACGCCGCTTTATGGGCGATGCGGCGGCTTATGCTTATATCGCCATGGCACGTGCAATAGAGGATGCCGGGCTGAGCCGTGATGCAGTCTCATCACCCCGCGTTGGGCTCATTGCAGGCTCCGGTGGGGCTTCATCCTCCAATCAAGTGACCGCCGCGGACACTTTACGAGAAAAAGGGGCTAAACGCGTAGGCGCTTATATGGTCCCACGAACCATGGCCAGCACCGTCTCAGCCTGTTTAGCGACGCCCTTTAACATCAAAGGGGTCAACTACTCGATTGCATCGGCCTGCGCAACCAGCGCCCACTGCATCGGTAACGCCATGGAGCAGATTCAACTGGGGAAACAAGACATCATCTTTGCAGGCGGCGGAGAAGAGGAGCACTGGACACTCAGCTCACTCTTTGACGGCATGGGGGCACTCTCATCCAACTTTAACGATCAACCAGAAAAAGCGTCACGCCCCTTTGACACCGACCGAGATGGGTTTGTCATTGCAGGTGGTGGCGGTATTGTCACGGTTGAAGCGCTGGAGCATGCTCAAGCACGGGGTGCCCATATTTACGCCGAGCTGATCGGTTACGGCGCCACCTCTGATGGCTTTGATATGGTCGCTCCCTCCGGAGAAGGCGCTATACGCTGCATGGAACAAGCGCTCAACGGTGTGGACAAACGCAGCATCGACTACATTAATGCACATGGCACCAGCACCCCAGTGGGTGATATTGCCGAGATCAATGCCATCAAAGAGGTCTTTGGTGACGCCATACCCACCGTCGGCTCCACCAAATCACTCTCCGGCCACTCACTGGGCGCCGCCGGCGTGCATGAGCTTATTTACAGCTTGTTGATGATGCAGGGTGATTTCATATCAGCATCAGCCAATATCACTTACCCCATAGAAGAGGCAGATTCAGTCCCTATCGCCATTGAACGAGAATTAGACAGACCCGTGAGAACCGTATTATCCAACAGTTTTGGCTTTGGCGGCACCAACGCAACCCTCGTCATGCGCAAATGGGATGACCACAGCCCTGCTTACACCTAAAGACCTCAAAGCCTCAGTCAAGATTCGTCTTTGCCCAGTTCAGCAGAACGTAGAGGCGACGAAACGCTGTCGGTGACACCTGATCTCGCCATAGATCAACGCGGACCGTTTTACCGGTCAAGGTGCGAAAGGTGAGAAAAAAGAGTGAACGATAGGTCACACTGCTGCCGCGCACCAGCTCCGCTCGGTAGAGGCGAGGCCTCTTTCCAGAAGAGTGGAAGGTAAGGTGCCAATAGACCCCATCATAAAAGAGCGCAACCAATCTTTTATGGGCCTCAACCCTCCAGTAATAGAGCGCACTGCATAGGACACACCCACTCGATACCACCGCCAGAATAAACGCTATAACAGCATCCCAAGCAGACACCTGAGGGTAGGTTGTCAAACAAAATAGGAGCGCGACGGCCATAGCAGCAGTGTGCACGGTGATCAAGTAGAGTCGGCGAAGCCGACTCTGCGACAACCTAACCGGCCCCTGGACCCAGGGTGCTAAAGATTTTTTCGAATATAGAATAGAGAGGCCCACCCTCTGGATAATTTTTTTGAGTCAACCACTCAAACAGATCTGCATCAGGAGCGTCCAGCAGTGCAACAAACGCCTGCTGCAGCTCTGGCTCTAACACTTCAAAATGGCGCTCAAAGAAAGGCCCAAGAATGACCTCGACCTCTTTAATGCCTCGACGACACTGCCAACGCAGCTGTTTAAGATTGTACTCTTTGGGCATACTTTTAGACATACTTTTGCTACTCTTGTGGGTCATGGTGGGTCATGATCACCTATGGGTTGAGAGGCATTATCCCCCCTTCGTCCCCTGAGGTCCAGGCCCAATACAGGTTCACAGCAGGAGTTTAGCAACGCATGTCCAGCACCCCCAACAAAGATCAATACCTCTTAACCGACTACGGACTATTGCAGGTCAAAGGCCAAGATGCCAGAAAGTTTCTCCAAGGACAGCTCACCTGTGACCTCGACCGCTTGACACCCGAAAGAGGGCTGTTAGGGGCCGCATGCAATCTTAAAGGACGCGCCTACGCTTCATTCTTTCTGGTCGAATACGCATCCAACTCGCCAAAGGCTGACCCCATCATTGGCCTGATCATGCCGCATGGCGTGATCGCAGAGACCCTCTCTCAGCTCAATAAGTATGCTCTGTTTTTCAATGTTGAACTGAGCGATGCCAGCGATCAATGTAGGATCATGGGCAAGATTGAGAAGAGCAGCGAACCCTCTTCTACCCCAGCCTACTCCGTTGAACAGAGTGCAGACCGCTTGACCCTCTCACTGCCCACATTGACCCCGTCACGGCACGAGCAGCGCACCCTATCTCTTTTCATGAGACCAGAGGCAGAGGCAACAACAACGGAGGAAGCCAATAGAGCCGATCATCAAGCCTGGAAAGTCAGCAATATTCAACACGGCACGCTGCTTATTGAGGCAGGAATGGAGGCCCTGTTCATTCCTCTCGAACTGAACTACCAGTCAGAGGCCTTACAAGGCGTTCACTTTGATAAAGGGTGTTATACGGGGCAAGAGATTGTCGCCAGGCTCCACTACCGCGGCGAATCGAAATACAGGCTGGTGTTGGCCACCTTTCAGACCGATCTCAATAAGGAGGGTGACACTCTACATGCTCCAACCACCGTCATCGAAACAGTCACCGAAACACTGGACCACAACAAGACCAAGAGAGCAGGACAGGTCGTCACATGGGCTGCAACGGCCACAACAGGCTACGCCGCACTCCTGGTCAAACAGTCACTGCTGACAGATGAGCCGTCAGCCTCTAACCTCGCACTGCTCTGCGAACGCGACAGCAAAAGCACAACCAGCCCCTCTGAAGCGACCCTACTGCCTATCAACACCCTAAACAAGTTCTAGAACTGCGGACAACAACGACGCAAAGTGAAAAACATCCACTAAGCGGGCTCCTCATTTTTTTGCCCTATCCTATGGGCTGCCTCTTGAGCATCGGGCAGCTGCCAATCGATAGGGCCCATACCATAAGCGTCGAGCGCCTCATTAGCCTGACTGAAATGTCGACACCCAAAAAAACCACGATGAGCAGAGAGGGGCGATGGGTGTGGTGCTTTTAAGACCGTATGTCGATCACCGTCAATCACAGCCCCTTTCTTTTGCGCATAGCTGCCCCAAAGAAGAAAGACCAAGCCGTCTCGGTGCTCATTGAGCGCCGCAATCGCAGCATCCGTAAATGACTCCCACCCTTTACCCTGATGCGCATTTGCTTGGCCCTGCTCTACAGTCAGTACCGCATTCAGCATGAGCACACCCTGCTCAGCCCACGCTTGCAAGCAGCCATGCTCACCATTAAGCACACCCAGATCTTGATGCAGTTCAGTGAAAATATTCCGTAAAGAAGGGGGAACCGGTACACCGGGCCGCACAGAAAATGAGAGGCCATGTGCCTGCTTAGGGCCATGGTAAGGATCCTGACCAATGATCACAACCTTAACGTCATCAAACTGCGTCGTATTAAAAGCATTAAAGATCTCTTTCCCAGGCGGGTAGATAATCTTACGCTGCGCCTTCTCAGCGGCGAGAAACGCCTTCAGCGACTTCATATAACTCTGATCAAACTCTGACTCTAAATAGTAAAGCCATGACTCATCTAACTGTGGGGCTGCTTTGCTCGCCTTACCCGTGATACCCGTCATAGTGGTTTCCTTAGTTGACTGTTCTCACTGCTTACTGGAGCAATGCAGTGTATCAGCCAAGCAGGGCTTGAAACAAGCGCGTAAGGCGCCTCTCAATGGCGTGAATACCGACCTCCTCAACAACCTCCTCGACATCCACCAATAGGTTTTCATGCTCAATCTGCAAAATAGCATTGATCAAAATCCAGGCATCCTCAGTGGCGTTACTGGAACCCAGCCGTTCACACACCTCTACAAGCCCACCTTGCCGCTTCTTTTTGTAGCGCAAGGCCAATTCACAAAGCCGTGGGTCACGCACCGCTTCCAGCATAAACGCTTGCTCAGCCATCAAATGGTCACGGTTTACACGCAACGCATCCATAATATGCGTAGCCATCGATCGGGAAATATGTTCAACGACCTCCCGCTTACCCTCAGAGGAAGCAAACAGGTCAGGGTCACATTGCCGAATATAGCTGACTACTTTTGTCTCAATAGGATCCATCTCACTCGTCATCGCGCTCTCTGCGAAAAGTACAAAAGTATCCGCAATTAAATCAGAAATATCTTTAAAATAGTAGGTTGTTGCAGAAAGAGGTCAGGGCTGTCCCACCTAATTCGCTATTGACATAGCCTAAACGATATGTATCTAT
>JAYPBG010000271.1:0-5321 GCA_038124075.1 Gammaproteobacteria bacterium | reverse complement strand
TTATAGATCTGTTCGCTATTTTTAGAGATGATGTTCACGACACCCATCATACGCTCAACCTTGGCTTGACCGGATTTAACCACCTGCACGGCCGTTTCAGCACTGTTGCTCGCCTTCTCAGCATCTCTCGCCACATCGGCTACCGCTACACCGGTCTGACGAACCGCATCTGTAATCTGCCCAATAGCATGGAGCTGATTTTGAGCACCATCAGAGACTTGGCTGATGGAGCTGCTGGTTTGACCCGATGCCGTCGCCACCTGAATAATATCATCAGCAATGCCTTTAAACGCCGTGGATAGACTTGCTATGGATTGATTGGTCGCATTGGCTAATTTGCCTAAATCCCCTTTTAAGTCAACCTCAACCCGCTCCGAAAGATCATTCTTAGCCATCGAGCCCATAATACGGTTAATTTCATTAATGGCCATCAACACGGACTCAACGCCCTCATTCGTTGCCTGCTTCAACGTTAAGAACTCACCCTTCATATCACGCTCAACACGCTGAGAGAAATCACCCTCCATCATGGCCAACAACACCCTTTTAACATCAAAAATGGTATGCCGCATGCTCTCAACCGACTGGTTAGTCGCATCACCTAACTCTTTTAAGTCGCCTCTCAAATCCATCTCCACCGTCTTATCAAAATGGCCTTCGGACAACCCCTTTAACACATCATTGGTGTTCTGTATGGCTAACTGCTGCTTACTGAACAGCGCATTCAGTGCATTTGCCGTCTCACCCACCTCGTCATCAGAGATAATATCCACCCGCGCTGAAAAATCACCGGTCTTCTCCAAACTACTAATAGTGCTTTTTAAATTATTAAGTGGCTCAATTATTGAACGTGAGATCAACCATGAAAATAGAATTACAAACAGCGTACCAATGCCACAAGATACAATCGAGACCCAGTTCGTCTCATCAAAATTTTGACTCAGCAGCTCTACTTCTGCTTTAACCGACCCATTTTGACTCTCAGCCATTTTTTTAAGAATAGTTAACGCTTTAGCCGCGCGCGGGGCCGCTTCCGTACCGAGAAGATAGTTAGCCATATTCCACTGCTTGCTGCTTCGAATAGAGAACATCTTATCGGGCAGGGGCGAGAACTGTTTCAGGTTGTCCGCATAGCGCTTAAAGGCCTTGACCTGTTCCGGATTCAGTAGATGCTGATGTTTGTTAATCATCTCGAGGCGCGCAACGTTCACCTCCCAACGTTTTTTGAACTCGTTCGACCACTTCTCATCGCCGGTCAACAGATAGGCTCGAATGGCCGCCAAGCCCAATGCAAAAGAGCCGCGTGAATCGGCAAACATACCGAGCAGCCTTTTCCTTTCTGGTGTAGCAGCCAAAGTACCCTCTAAATCGATCAGCTCTGTGATCGATGCAGCGATCACAGAGGCTCTCGGGGCAGCCTCTTGTATCAAAACTTTCAGCGCTGGCTGCTCATCTATAGTATGGCTGACCGCCTCTACATCAGCCTGCGCCTGCCTGAACTCCACTAAAATGCCTTTAAGCTCATTAAAATGTTCAACATTTTTAGGCACCGTCCAACTTTTCGATTTTTCCTCCATCACCGCCACCTGATCATCGATATTCTGCCACACCGCTTCACGTTCAGCTTTGAACTTACTGTTATTTAAAATCATATAACCACGCAACGCCGCCAATGATTGGTTAATATTGTTAATGAGCCGTTCACTGGCTTGGGCTGTAGGATAACGCAGATCCACTACACGCTCTTGAATACTCTGAAGCTCTAACAGTTTAATATTGATAAAAGCAACCAAGATGATCAGAACAACCAAAACAGAGCCGAACCCGCTTAGCAACTTCTTACTCACACTCATCGATGCTAGGTAAGACGGAATCCATGTTTTACTCTCTTTGAGTAATATATTATCACTTTTTTTCTCTTTACTCATAGTGAACCTTCCTAAAGACAAAATTGTTTTTGCAAGTTGTCGACAACCCCAACTTATCAAAAATGTTTCGCATTAACTTCTGGTTAAAATTTCTTCGCTTCCAACTGGCAATCGAGATGACATTGCTAGCATCAGAACCTTGTTTGCGCCTGTCTTCAAACTTCATCCAATTTAACGCTGTTAACGACGCATTAACATGAGTGTGAATGGCCTCTTTCCGGCACGCCTGGCAATCCGTCACTCGTTCACCTCTGCAATGTAAACTGTTCCACCTGCTTCCGCACATTAGAAGTAAGCCGCGACGACTCAAGCACAGTGGCGGTAATCTCTTCAGAAGCAGCCGCATTGGATACCGACACCTGTTTGACCGAGTCCATATTCGAATTAATCTCTGTCACCGTCGCACTCTGCTGTTCCATTGCGGTCGCCACCCTTTGCATCATACTGCTGATCTCATCAGAAGCACTTAAGATATTATTCATATCATTATCGACATCTTTTGCAGTAGCCACTGCATTACTCGCCTCACTCACCGCCTGGTTGACCAGTTCGCTGATCTCTTTAACAGAGCTTGCCGAATGCTCTGCCAACTGCCTCACCTCCTCTGCAACCACGGCAAAGCCGCTGCCGTGCTCACCCGCACGAGCGGCTTCGATAGCCGCATTCAGCGATAACATATTGGTCTGATTAGCGATCGCACCAATCACATCGGTAATTTTACAGATCTGTTCACTGTTCTTTGAGATCACATCAACAACATCACACATTTGCACCACTTTCTCTTTTCCCGACTTGACAAGCTCGACTGCCCTAAGTGCACTATTGCTGGCTCGCTCTGTATCTTTCGCCACATCAGAGACGGCCATACCCGCCTGCCTCACGGCATCTGTAATCTGGCCAATCGCATGCATCTGATTCTGAGCACCATCAGAGATCTGGCTAATGGAGCTCGAGGTCTGACCTGATGCGGTAGCAACCTGGACGACATCATGGGCGATGCCTTGAAACGCTCGCGATAGGTTTGTCAACGACTGGTCAATCGATTTGCCCAACTTATTTAAATCACCACTCAACTCCAGTTCCACCCGCTCTGAAAGATCGTTTGTGGCAACCGCACCCATGATGCGGTTGATCTCATTCATGGCTGTCGCTAACGACTGGATTGCACTGTTTATATTGTGCTGCAATAGCTCAAATTCCCCAAAGAACTCCCCTTGCATGCGCTGCTCAAAGTCACCCACCGATAGCGCTTCGGTTGCCGCCTTAACCGCATTGATTGCAAGTGAGACAGTATTCAGCGACTGATTAATCACCTCTTTAAGCTGATTCAGGTCCCCTTTAAGCTCTAGTTCTAAACGATTTTTAAGATGACCTTTGGAAAATTCAGACATGACTTCATGCACATTACTAAATGAGAGCTGAAGCGACTCCATCAACCCATTGAATGCTCGAGCGCTTTTCCCTACTTCATCTTCACTGTATATTTTACTGCGCTTGCTAAAATCACCACTA
This sequence comes from Gammaproteobacteria bacterium, assembly GCA_038124075.1. Classification (GTDB taxonomy): domain Bacteria; phylum Pseudomonadota; class Gammaproteobacteria; order Pseudomonadales; family JAYPBG01; genus JAYPBG01. The sequence continues at coordinate 1,881 of JAYPBG010000271.1, read as the reverse complement.
CTCTCTACTTCTGACATGACATCCGTCAAATGCAATATCGGTTTAGCAAGACGCTTGGCAAACTCCCTAGAGAGCACCGCAATAAGTCCAATTGAAAAAGTTAATATGATGATCGTAATATTGCGTAATTTAACAACAGGCTGCATGACCTCCTCTTCATCTTTCTCTGACAATATTGCCCAATCTACCCCTTCGATATTGAGAGGTTTAAAGGCGCTTAGCACCGAAACACCACGATAATCCGGAAAAGTCGCCATGCCCTGCTCACCTTTAATGGCAGCTTTTGCGCCAGGTGATTCAACGGCTTGAACCAGAACGGATGTTTGATGGCTGTTTGCAAACCGGAATGCATCTTCATTCAAATTATCTTTCATAGAGGCCATATAGCCTTTATGGTCCTCACTCATAAATCGAGACATGCTGCGCATCGTCAAATCATGCCCAACGATATAGGTTTCACCGCTCTGCCCAAAACCAGTCTTTTCCCAAGCACCATTGACCGTAGTGATTTCACTGATTTTATCGACGGGAATCTGGAAAATTAACACACCGATTTTCTTATCCCCATCATAGATCGGTGCTGATAAAAAGCTGGCAGGGGCTTCATAGCTCGGCAGATAGTGATCCATATCGGTTAAACCAATAAAATCGGGATGACGGCTGTTCATCGCTAAAGTATAGGCTTTTCCAATACCCGTTTCGGCATAGGGGCCGGTTTTTAGACTTGTGCCAAAGTCGATCTCTTTAAAGACCGAATAGACAATATGCCCCGTAGCGGCGTCCACCAGAAAAATATCGTAGTAGCCAAACTGCACGAGGAACTCACGAAAACTGCCATGGTAATTTTCATGAATCTCACTCCAACGAGAGCCATCTTCCGCTCTGTATTGATTATCTTTTTCACCCAATGGGTTTTTATTATCAAAAATATAGTGATACTGTAAGGCCGCCGCTTTAAAATCAATACCAATAACATCCTGAAGTTGCCCCCCAGTGAACGTTTTGTTATTCATCTCTTCATACTGCGAGGAAAATGTGTTTCGATAGAAATCCTTAAGGGATGCCTGAATCATATTTTTATTATCATAAGCAGCCGACTCCTCTGCATGACTTTCAAATGCCTTACTGAACTGCCGCATGGCGTCTACTGCCATAACACTTTTTGACATAACAGAGATTTGACGCTTCATAGTGTCGAATAGATGCTCAATCTGAATAGCCTGTATATCCCTTAACGCTGACAACTGAATCTCCGCATGTTCGCGCAGGTTACTCTTACTGCCAACAAAGGCCATTATGGTAATGATCAATGCGGGCGTTAGCGCCATTACGAGTAAAAGAGAAACTATTTTAGACTTAAAGGTCTGTCTCATCATATCATTTCACCTTATTTTTAGCGATCTCAAAACGAGCGAACACACTGTGTCTGAGCTGTATATCTAGTAATCATTTAATAATCAGAAGCCATTACACGCGCAGCTTATCAAACAGGTTATCGCACTCATTAATACAATTTTTTAATACCGTTCTTATTGGCACTACCAACACTATAGGTCAACAGGTATACGATTTCAAACCCGACACTTTCTAACTTTTCCCTTTCTAACGTTTCCTCTTTCACACTTCATGTATCTATGTATCTATGTATCTATGTATCTATGCATACCTCATGAAAGATGGCCATATTCATAGTTCTGGCCACTTACACAACTCCACTACCCACCAAAAACCCCACCAAAAAACCAAGCTTCAAAAAGCATCTCTAAACGCTTAGATCCCCTAGATTTAGATAAGTGCATGAGATAGAAAGCAGAAAACAGAAATAATTGGCTCTTCTCCGCTTTGTTGAGGTTGTCACATTGCCATATAGAACATAGATTG
>JAYPBG010000270.1:0-5325 GCA_038124075.1 Gammaproteobacteria bacterium | reverse complement strand
CAAACTCCTTACTAACCGCCTATCGGCTCTATGGTAGCTGATCCTCGCCCTGAAGAACGAGGCTTTACGCTTCTGTTTTTAAGTTGTTTTGGTAATCTGTTGTAATAGTTGACACCCATTGTGACTCAAACTACCATCTGCACCCCCAAATCCGCCTTAGAAGAGCAGATGGTAGCTGACCCTATGGATAACTCGCAATTCCTTAAACCGGTATCGGTTCCTTTCATAATCGATAACAGCCAGCCTGTTACCGATTATGCCGATTATGACACGTCAAACGATCTACTGGGTCAGGTATTGCCGAACATTGAAGCCTCTTATCATCACCATCAGAGCCGGTGCCGCTCGACCTCCTCCTCGCACCTCATGCGTACGCCACCCAGATCGGGCATGCCCCAATTTCAGCGGTCGTATGAAATTCTTAAACGTGAAAACGTGGCTAGGGCACAAATTGAGTTTCTAAAAAAATTACGCCCTTTTGATCTGGAGTGTTTAAGCATTCAACCGGCCGAAATTGCGGCTGCGCTCTATCAAGCTGGGTGCAATCCCCGCTACACCGGCAGTCGGCTTCTACCTAATGGCCATAGAGCCCACTCTAACCAAAAAAATGAAAAGGATTTTGATCTATACTGCCCCTGTCCTGCCTCATTCAGCTCCCCGGATGCATTGAAGTTTATTGATAAAGTTAAGGGCGCCATTAAGCGAGTGATTCAAGAGAAGTTGCTGCAATCTCTACCCTCTGATTCAGAAGAGGCTTTATACATCAGAGGCTGTGTCAATACAGGGGCGGCACCTGATCTCTTTGTTCGAGCCAGCACACGCTTTACGAATACACCGAACAAAGGGGATCTTTGGCAGCTTTTTGAACTCGGGCCTATCGACATTATCGTTGGGAAATTAAAACGACCCTATCGCTTTTCACATGAAGTGGCTGTACCTGCAAACCGTAACGGTGGATTAGGCACAACCGTTTGCCCTAACGAAGGCACCTATTCTGAGGCGTCTACCTTAGCAAAAGATAAGATCATACAGAGCAGCAACTTGGAGACCCTTCACCAAGATATGCTCTTCCACTACTATAAACTACGCTGTAAAGGCTGGCGATCAGCACTGCGCGTAACAAAAACACTCTTCGAACGTTTGAGCGATCATGTCATCATTGAAGGGAGCGATGCAAACGGAGAAGCCGAGCTCTACATCAACAAACGGTTTCAAAAGCAGTGGGGTAAAAAGGTGTTGGATGCGGTACCGGTTGAACAAGCGGCCGCCATGCTCACAAGCTTAGCAGTGGACGCTGTCACTTATCTAGATAACCGTGATAAACGCCTGACATTAACGACCTTTATTCGTCAGCTTATGTTGAGACTGGAGCAGCACAACGAACAAAATCCTGGCTACCCAACGGATTTTCAGAAAAACGTTGTTAATGAGCTTATTGATGAACGTGTAGAGCAACCTCAACGCTCGCCTGAGCATCTACTTCAAGGTAAGGCCTTAAGTAGATTAAGTAGACTCATTCAAAGTGATGCATCAGACCCATGCTTAACAACGCGGGAGACTTTGGGTCATCGAGCGTTTACGCTTATTGAAGACGAGCAGCTGCTGGTGACGTTTAATTGGCCGTTGAGCGAAGCACCCGCCGTTACAGCGGATTTTGATCAAATTGAGGCGCGTGCAGAACCAGAACCAGAACCAGACGCTATGTTGTCTCAATCAAACCTGAAAGAGGTAGAATCTAACCTGACCCTAGCAACGTTAACGACCGTCAGTTCAGGGGCCACGTTCTCTTCTTTAGACAATCTACCTTCAGACAATCTACCTTCAGACAATCTACCTTCAGACAGTCAACCTTCAGACAGTCAACCTTCAGACAGTCAAGCGTCTTTTTCACACAGTAAAGCAGCACCCCCTAACGTCGTTCGAAATAGACATAAAAAGCGAACACCTTCAAAAAAATGCGATACGAACGAGCATCACAAGCAGAGCAGCCATCAGAGCAGCAAAAAGAATAAAAAACAGAATAAAAAACAGAATAAAAAACAGAATAGAAAACAGAATAGAAAACAGAATAGAAAACCGAGCAAACGACTAGAGCCGGATGATAACATCAATCAACTGCTCGAGAAGGCCATTTTAGACAATCGGCTTAAAGCCCCCTGCTCAACAAAGCGCATCATATTACGATCACTGGGTGTAGTGGGTGCCGTTGGGGCAGCACTGCTTGCACCTCAATACAAAAATAGAGTGATCTGGGATAAACGATCACCCACGGCAACTGAAGTAAAACGTCTTTCGGAGATGAAAGAAAAGTGGGCCGATCAACCCTCTTTAGAGAAACGCTCTAGAATGCAAGAAGCCTACTATGACTACCACTATGACCACAACTATGACCACAACAACAACGAGCACGACCATGAGGGGTATGGAGAGTATGAGGGATATGGAGAGTATGAGGGGCAGGAAGGGAATCAAGGGGAAAAAAGAGATGAGAAAGTTACCGGCAGCAGCGCCCCAAAGAGTGATGCTGGATTAGAGCGAATTTCACACTCACTGGATATTAAAAATAGATTAGCGTCTGTGCTTCCTGAGTCGCTCTACACACTTTTTTCATATGTTGCACCGGTTATACTTGAATTACAACCGGCTGTCGTTATACCCGTGGTCTCATCAAACGTTAACAAGGCTTTCTCCAGCCTGATAAAGGATATCAATCACTTTTTAGATAGCGACTTCAAGACAGAAGCCTATTACGATACTAAAAGCGTGATAGTATATAAGCCTGATGCCGTCAACACTGCATTGCAGGCCACATTGAAGTCCTATCCTCATATTCTCAGCGTAATAGAAGATCTCAACCCCTTCTCTTTTGAAGCACTCTCCACACGCCTCTCTACCGAGGAGGAGTTTCACCTGGTGTTGTCGCTGGCCTCTGGGCACTCTCTACGTGACGCGGAACGCTCTATTATTGATTTCACTTTAATCATGAGTGAGGGCACGCAGCTGGTCATCATGCCCACCCAGGTTGAAGAGCGAGGCCTTGACTACGCGATGGTTAAATACCTCTTTGAAAGAATGGTCATCGAAATAGGTTCGGTATCCGTTTATTCAGGTGACACACTTATTAAGCTCTCCGACCTGTTGACCGTCGACGGTTACCCTAGGGTGAGCACCCTCTTTTTTATCGAGGGCTCTTTTGAAAGAGAGAGCATCTGGAAGATTATTGCGAGAGAGATCGGCTACTATTATCCTGAGCACAGAGACTATTTTCCTAAAATGTTCGACATGATATCGGATATGTCATCTGAGCTTATACAGAATTATCTAACAACTAAACATGAACCCAGGGATGCTGGCAACTACTTAATGGATAGCTGTTATTACCCGGAGTGCTTCGAGCGAAAAGAGGCGTTAAAGCTTTGGGGGTTAGACATGTGATGGCCCTTATATTTTATAAATAAAAGCTCATACACTATAGCTGCTTGACAAGTAATGTACCTAGGCGAGGAAGGCAACAACGGTACAGTAGTTTTAACGACGCCCCACCCACAAGGCTGGACAGTGGGCCAGCAGCATGCTGTAATTACTCTTATCACTCTTATCAGAGCGGAAAAAAGAGGACAATGGATAATATGGAAAAAGAAGAGCATGACAAAAAGGCACTGGATTCCATTCGAACCTTTTATGCATTCTTTGTGTTGTTTTTATTTTTTTCTACTCGTAATAGCGTCTGTGTGTATCGCTTACCTATAGAAGTCCAATCAAACTTTGATTGTGCGAAGTCACGTACTTGATGGCGCAGCTTGTCATGCTTAACTCCCGTTTTTATAGCGCGAGAAATGTTTGCCGCCAAACCATCGACATCTTCTGGGGGCACAGACCATTCGATGATATCATCAAATAAAAGATCGCGAGTAGCCGGTAGTCTCGATATAATTGGGATACACCCACACCCCATAGCTTCGACGCTCACTAGCCCAAGCCCCTCTTGATCCCCACTTTTCGCCACAATCGATGGCATGACGGCTATAGAGCTGCTTGAAAATAGTTCCGGTAGCGCCGATTTGGGTTTACCCCCCAGAAGTTGAACGTCATTGGTGAGGGCGTTCTGTTCAATAAAACGCTGAATACGAGCTCTTTCCGGTCCGTCTCCGATAATCAGCAATTCAACCTCGGGGTGATCTTCTTTCACTTTTTTGAATGCTTGAACTAAGTAAATCACTCCTTTCTTCTCAGCCAGCCTGCCAACAAAAATAACTCGATTGAAGTTACGTGGTACAGTATTGAGAGGAATAAATTCATCCTTCACGTTGACCCCCATGGGTATAACCGAAGCTCGAGAAAGGGGGATACCATAGGCTTGAAGTTCATCCATCATAGCACAACTAACAACGGTAACATGGTCAATACTGATCAGAATACGTTTTTTTATAAAACGCCAAAACCACCCCTTGAGCCCATATAAGTCACCTCCGTGACTTGTTATCATGATCGGTGGTGGGTGAGCGGTGGCTTTTATTGCGATACTCAGCGAAAGACCTTGCGGAATTATCCAATGGCAGTGGACGATCGAAAACGAGTATTTACGCATGAGTCGCCATATTGCGATTGTTTGCGCGACGAAGAACAATGGAAGTAAAAACCAATTCATCTTTGATCTCTTTAAGTTCTCTAGCATGCCTCCGCCATAGGTGAGTGTCTGCCAACGACTGAAAAAATATTGAAAACGATGGACATGAACCTTCTCTTGAACTTCAGAATGAGGCAAAGTATGCGCATGCGGAGCTAATACGTGGACGTCAAATGTGTCACTCAGTTGTTGGTTCAACTGCATAACGAAACTAGGCACAGTATCCTGAGAGTGTCGTGGGTAGGTTGATGTGAGTACAAGTAGTTTCTTTTTCATGTTGTGCCAGCTCTCTATCCCTATCATCAAATGCCACAATCGCAGCTTAGTAGAAGTGGTCAGCATCGATAATAAGAAGTCGATCAAATAATTCCACCTATTGACTATACCTTCCTCGCCCAACCGCCTCAACGTGTCGTTAACAGCATCACATTGTAAAAGCCAACATGCCACTGTCTACCAGGGGTACTCTTTCTTTCGTCAACTGCATTGTCAATTCGACCGTCGCTCTATCGTCACCCTCATGTTCAAAGCCCTTATTCCAGTAGCCCTTATCGCCTATCATGATGCCAATCTTCGCCCTTTTCTCACCCCCCCGCCAATGGGCTCAAGCTTGACATGGCCGATAGGCAACAAGGAGACCGCATCATACATAGTCGCTGGCGCGAAATAGCAGCCTATTAGGTTGTTATTTGTTCTAT
>JAYPBG010000269.1:3063-5330 GCA_038124075.1 Gammaproteobacteria bacterium | reverse complement strand
CGATCTCTATAACTTTTATTTTATTTTGAAGTCCTTGTTAGAAATGGTGCCTATTGACTTAAGCGGTGTATCTGGAAAGAGCGATTATTGCATAATAGAAGAAGGTGTTATAGAAGAAGGTGTTATAGAGGAGGGTGCTATAGAGGAAGGTGCTATAGAGGAAGGTGTTATAGAGGAAGGTGTTATAGAGGAAGGTGTTATAGAGGAAGAAAAGTAGAGAGATAGCAGTAGGGAGTTAACAGTGGAGAGTAATGCGGTAGGGATACAATATGCAGGTGAATATAGATAGTTTTTTTAAACCTTTTTCTCGTTTTCTTTGTATGGGTCACTCTTGTGGCGGGCGAGAAGAGGTTACTCTTTCAAATATTAAGAGCGGACGAGTAACTTGGGATTCGGCTCAGTCGAAAAATTATAATGCATCTGTCTTGGGTGTCTATAGAGAGGGGGTGCGTGCGGCGACAGGTTTTAATTATTTGTTGCGCATAAATGAAAAGAGCAACAAAAGTGCATCTGGATCTTTGGGTTCTGTTGAAGATTTGTATCGTTGTGCACTTCGTGAGAAAAGCTATGTGGATGTGCAGTTGACCGATATAGCAAAAGCGGGTTTTCAGATTTTAAATAAAATCATCGAGCGTCGTTTGATTGTTCGTTCGGTGCAAAAAAATGTGTTTACTTTAAAAGATTGTGTTGATCCAGGTTTTTCTTCTGTTAGCGTAGCGTTTACTGAGCATGAAAAAGCGTTTGTTTGTGAATTTCTACAAGCGTTTGATCGCTCTTTTATTACTTTCTTTGAACGGCAGTTTGGTTTAGATGGTGCGTCTGAAGAGCGCTCTTTTTACCCTTTTAAAGAAAATCCATTATCTACAGTGCTCTTTCGGCCTTTGCTGTTTAGCCCTTCTTTTCTACATGAGGATGACCCCGTTTCTTTGGTCTTGACAGGTGTAGTGCCCATCAACTCGAGCAGCCCGACTGTGGTGGTGCCCAGACAAGAGCGTCATAAGTTTTCCACTACAGTGATGCCGAAGCTTGGTGATTGTGATAGGTCTGCTGCAACGCGTGTTCTTGCGCTAAATGACCCAGATGATCTGGGGCGTGTTCAACTGGATTATGGAAACCCTGCTGTTCGTTCGTTGCGTGTTTTAAATTGTTCGGGCGCTCAATCATTTGATGCGGAGATGGAAGGGGCCGTGCACTCGACGCCTTTTGAAAAAGGTATGAAATCTTCGGTACTTCTGCACAATGTATATGAGTTGGTGTGTAACGCTGCTTTATCGCATACCAATCGAGCAGTGGCAGGAAATCAATCAGATTCAGGTAAGTTTCGTATTGCTTATGTGGGGCGCATTCAATCTTATGAGCAGTATCACGCTTGCGCCTCGGGCAAGGCTCCTTTAGGAAAGGGCTAAAGCGTTTATTTTTTATTAAATTAAAAAAATAGGCCTGGTCTTAATGCCTCCGTGAATTACGGTGGATAAGACCAGGCTTTGGACTAGCTTGTTTGAGCTACGGGTATTTTCACTTCATCGGCAACCGACTGATACTCTTCCAGTTGGTGGAAGTTCATGTATCGGTAGATCTCAGATGCCATGGTATCAAGGTCTTTCGCATACGACATATACTCTTCTACGGTTGGCAGTTTTCCAACCACTGCGGCAACCGCTGCAAGCTCAGCAGAGGAGAGGTAGACGTTTGCCCCTTGACCAAGACGGTTAGGGAAGTTTCGCGTGGAAGTGGATACCACTGTGCTGTTTGGTGCAACACGTGCTTGGTTACCCATGCAGAGCGAGCAGCCTGGCATTTCGGTTCGTGCGCCAACGCGACCGTAGATGTTGTAGTAACCTTCTTCCATCAGCTGGTGCTCATCCATCCGAGTGGGCGGTGCAATCCATAGACGGGTAGGAATGCCAGATACTTTATCAAGAAGCTTGCCGGCGGCACGGTAGTGACCGATGTTGGTCATGCATGAACCGATAAAGACTTCGTCGATTTTAGTGTTGGCAACATCCGAGAGTGTTTTTACATCGTCCGGATCGTTTGGACAGGCAAGCAGGGGCTCTTTGATGTCGTTGAGATCGATCTCGATGACCGCTGCGTATTCAGCATCCTCATCACCCGAGAGCAGTTGTGGGTTGTCCAGCCACGCTTGCATTTTGGTGATGCGTCGTTCCAAGGTGCGAGCATCGCCATAGCCATTCGCGATCATCCACTTAAGTAGGGTGATGTTGGACTCCAGGTACTCTTTGATCGGTGCTTCATCCAGTTTGATG
>JAYPBG010000269.1:1155-3053 GCA_038124075.1 Gammaproteobacteria bacterium | reverse complement strand
TCTTGGATGGCAGCATAAGGGATGGCGTTGACCAGGTCTCTTAGGGTGATGCCGGGTTGCATCTCGCCTTTAAAGCGTACCAAAACAGACTCTGGCATATCCAATGGCATAACGCCTGTTGCGGCTGCGAAGGCGACAAGCCCAGAGCCTGCAGGGAAGGAGATGCCGATTGGGAAGCGGGTGTGAGAGTCACCACCGGTGCCAACCGTATCAGGGAGCAGCATACGGTTGAGCCAGGAGTGGATGATACCGTCACCTGGTCGAAGCGAGACACCGGCGCGGTTCATGATGAAGTCAGGCAGTGTGTGCTGAGTGTCGATATCAACCGGTTTTGGGTAGGCGGCGGTGTGACAGAAAGATTGCATGACCAGATCGGCAGAGAAACCTAGGCACGCGAGGTCTTTCAGTTCGTCTCGTGTCATGGGGCCGGTGGTGTCTTGTGAACCAACGGTGGTCATCTTAGGCTCGCAGTAGGTGCCTGGACGGATGCCTTCAACACCGCATGCGCGACCGACCATCTTCTGAGCTAAGGAGTAGCCTTTGCCGCTCTCTTCAGCGGTGGTGGGCTTACGGAAGAGTGTGCTGTGTCCTAAGCCAAGTGCTTGGCGTGCTTTTTCAGTAAGACCGCGGCCTATGATCAGAGGGATACGGCCGCCGGCACGTACTTCATCCAGCAGTACATCGGTTTTCAGTTCAAACTTAGAGATCACTTCGTCGCTGTTGTGACGTGTGATTTCGCCTTTGTAAGGGTAGATGTCGATTGCATCGCCCATGTTCATGCTGTCAACAGGGCACTCGATCGGTAGGGCGCCTGCATCTTCCATGGTGTTGAAAAAGATAGGGGCAATTTTTCCACCTAAGCAGATGCCGCCCGCGCGCTTGTTAGGTACGAAAGGAATGTCATCACCCATGTGCCAGAGTACGGAGTTGGTGGCTGATTTTCGTGATGAGCCTGTACCCACAACGTCGCCCACGTAGGCAAGGGGCAGCCCTTTTTCCTTTTCATCAGCGATCTGTTGCAGAGCGTTGGTGATGCCTGGACGCTCATTTTTGAGCATGGCGTTGGCGTGTAGAGGGATGTCAGGGCGTGACCATGCGTCTTGAGCAGGCGAGAGGTCATCGGTGTTGGTTTCGCCTTCTACTTTGAATACGGTATAGGAGAGCTTTTCGGGAAGCTCAGGTCGGCTGGTGAACCATTCGCCATCGGCCCAAGAGTGTAGAATGCGCTTGGCATTGGCGCTGCCTGCTTTGGCTTTCTCTTCAATGTCATGGAAGGCATCGAAAACCAGTAAGGTTTTGCAGAGCGCGTCGGTGGCGAGGCCAGCAACCGCTTCGTCTTGGTCATCAATCAGTTTGACCAGAGGCTCAATGTTGTAGCCGCCCAACATGGTGCCGAGCAGTTCGGTTGCTTTGGACCGGTCAATCAGAGGGGATTGGGCGTCGCCTCGTGTGATGGCCGCTAGGAAGCCCGCTTTTACATAGGCGGCTTGGTCTACGCCAGGCGGAACACGGTTGGTGAGGAGGTCAAGTAAGAAGGCCTCTTCGCCAGCAGGGGGGGTCTTAAGCAGTTCAACCAGTTCAGCGGTTTGCTGCTCATCAAGGGGCTTAGGCACGACGCCTTCTGCAGCGCGTTCTTCAACATGTTTGCGGTATGCATCTAACACGGTTTTAATCTCCATCACTTTGGTAACTTTTTATGCTATGCGGCTCAGTATAGCTCAATAGTTTGCACCAGAAGCCCATCAATGGGCGCTGACTATATTGACCGCGGGTGCGCTATTCTACTGAATTTACATACATTTGTTAAGTGGAAATGATGATTTATTGATCATGCGCTCTCCATTTAACCCCATTCAATCTCATTCAATCTCATAAAAACCGTTATTTACTCTTCTATT
>JAYPBG010000269.1:0-1145 GCA_038124075.1 Gammaproteobacteria bacterium | reverse complement strand
CGTGTCATCAGTGTCGGGATCCAGGGGTTTATATTTTTTAAGAACCAGGGGTTAACCTGTTTGTCAGCTTTGATATGAATATCAAATGTGAAGCGTACTTGGTGGGCATTGAGCCTCTCAACGGTAAAAGAGGAGTCGGTATATTGTAGGCGCTCCATGGTGGGTTGGTCTGAGGCGGTCAGCTGAGGTGGGAGCGTTCGTCCCTTATCGCTTCGGGCGGTGTATTGCACGGTATTCTGATTGATGCAGGCGGTCTGTTGGTGAACGATGTCATACCGGGGTGAGAAAGGCCAGTGGGCATCAGCGATGGAAACATAGTGCTTCGAAGAGGCGCTTGCGTCTTTGGGGGGGCTCATCGGAACGATGCGAGTGATGCCGTCCATCCATGTGGTATAGCTTGAAATATCCTCTAAGAAGGCAATCAGTGCCTCTTCTGATAGGTTGAGTAGGGTGACACCCCGTAAAGCAGATAGAGGTTCATTCGGGACGCGTGCACTGTAGACCTCGGACTCTGGAGGGAGGCTTTTTTTGGGCGTTTTGGCCGGTTGCCAGTCGAGTGTGTCAAACTCGACAAAGGGGGCAATGGGATGAGAGGGGTGGTGGTGGGAATCGTGAGGTTTACCTTGTTCATGCACGTTATGGTCTTGTTTACGGTGGCTAAGCAGTGGGGCCACTCTTAAAGGGTTAAAAGGGTTGAGTTCTTCGGGTGTGAGTCGGTTTTGGCTGCTGCTCTTGAGGTCCCCTCCTGTCTGCTCTGTTGGGGTGTGCAGAAGTGGGTGGGGGTTTTTGTTCATCGGCGCTATTTTATTAAACTGCATTCGAAGCTGCATGTGTAGCTTCTTGGTTATGTGTGGGAGAGAGGGAGGGTGAGGCGGGATGGAGGCGGTTTGATTGTAGGTGGTTTGATTGTAGGTGGTTTGATTGTAGGGGGTGTAGGTGTCGAGTGTGTTTGTTAGGAGGTGTTGTGCCTGAAGGTTGTTTAACATGATCATTCCTTTGCTTTAATGGCTGTCTTTACTGTCTTGGAAAAAACGGTGTGCGGTGTGCTGTACCTGGTGATCCGTTAAAAAGATCTGTTAAAAAGATCTGTTAAAAAAGAGTAAACGATTCTTTTCACGCTCTTCAAAGAGCAGGTACAATGGAGC
>JAYPBG010000268.1:1367-5337 GCA_038124075.1 Gammaproteobacteria bacterium | reverse complement strand
GCGCAGCCCGATCCATCCCCAGAAAGAACAATGTGTGGTTTTTGATCGGGGTATTTCTTATCAGGCATAAACGCTTCAGCATTACCGGGAGACGCTTCGCCTTTGGCTTTTCGACGTGTTTCTATACCTTTCGCCAGAACATGCAGCTGCCATTGATCACCTTTATTTTCTAAAGCAAATACACCTGCTGTCTCATCATTCGCATGATTTGTAAACAGGATATCGTTAACGCCGTTTGAATTAAGGTCAACCACTTGCAGTGAAAACAGTTTTCCGACACCGCTTGCTAATGTCTGCTTTTCCCACTTAGGTATACCTTCTTCAGAGATGCTCACAAAACGAAAGAGGGAAAGCTGTCTACCTTCAAACTCAGTTGCAATAACATCCATGAAACCATTGCCATTTATATCTTCTACTTCAAAGAGAAAGTCTGCGCCTTTACCGATAACATGTTCGTCCCAATACGGCCCCTCTTGAATGCCTCTTCGAACAGGTCCAGGTGCGTCATGGTTTTTTGGGGGCGTTGCCCAAACAAGCTCTCCTTTTGGTTTTCCACCAAAAATACCAGGCTTGTTGGCCCTTGCGGTAATCATCACAGTTTGGCCATGGACTTTGATAAACTCGGCTTTGTGATAAAACCAACCCGGTTTAGGGGCTAACAGTCGTGTTGTTTTTCCAGTATCAATGTCATAACGAAAGAGACCGCCATTACACTTTACGGGTAAAAGAAAGCCATCACCAATAACAAGCTGCCTCTCTTGATTAAAAATATGCTCTGATACCTCTTTTGCCTCATTTGGCCAACGAAAGTGAGTTGCCAGCTTGGTAGTATCAGCCACCTGGTCGTCTGATTTTAATGTGGATGTAAAAGGCATAGTCAAAGGCTTGTCTGTATTATCACCGGCTTTCAGTTTTGCGCGCTCTTTTGCAGTAGAAATCAAGTTCCCAATATTAGGGGCTTCACTCACGTGTGTTTTAAACAGATTGAAACCGGTTATAAAGAGGTTTCTGGGTTTGTTCTGTTTCTGCTGTTCATTATCCATCAGTTCCGATTGATTGTTATCTGTACTCAGGTAACAGGGGTGGTCGCATTTGACAGAGAGTCTGTGCACAGGCTTCATCAGTCTGGGTTGTATAGGTTCTTGGTTCTCTGAAAGAGGATCTCCATCATGATTTATGCCATTTAATTGCATAGAAGATAAACGGTGTGAAGAAGTAGGGCTTCTAAATGAGTGAGGTGAGCAGTTTAAACTGAATGTGTTTGTAATTGGGTGTAGAGTAAAGGCGTTGCCAGATCTAACGGTTAAGCTTGAAACCAAAGCGGTTGTTAGGATAGGGGATATGTTCACATCTTCTCCTTGATGAACGACATATAAACAAAATTTTGCCTTTTTCAGTGTTAGAGCAAATTAATGTTAGAGCAAATTAACACCGTGCGCGTGCCGAGTTGTGTTGAGGGGGGTAGGGTGTTTGGTATCGGGCGTATTTGAGTGGCTGTAGGGGGTGTGCGCAGCTGGTGGTAGAGGTTTCATAATATAGGAGACTCCTTTTGTCCTAATGAATATTATGTCTAATGCATCCATGAAAATTAGATATTTAGATTATACGTGCTTGCTGAGGCAAATGTAAATATGTGATTTTGAATGTGATGTTGAATCTGATGTTGAATGTGATGTTGAATGTGATGTTGAATGTGATGTTGGGCGGCTCTGTAGTTTTTGTGAGCGCATGAGTCGAGCTATGAGGATCTGGTATGAGGATCTGGTATGAGGAGCGTGAGGGATGGTTTATAGTTGAGCTATGCGCATCTTCTCTATGCCTTTAGGATTCCACTGGGATTTTCAACCTTGGCGCGCTAAACTACGCTCTCTGACGATAGATAGAACGGTGGGCAGTGCGATACGATGCGGAATGAATACTTAGAATTTGAGAGGCCTTTAGCGGAGCTTGACTCCAAGATTGATGAGCTTCGACGTCTCGAGCAGGGTGAGCAACCAGCAACCGGTGAACTCGATGTTGCGTCCAATGCAGCCAGCCCTCAATCCAGCCCTCAATCCATCCATCTTGATATCACCGATGAGATTGCAACCTTAGAGCGTAAAAGTGCTTCTATGGTCCAAGAGATATACAAAAATCTTTCGCCTTGGCAGATTGCCCAGGTTGCACGCCACCCTATGCGCCCCCATACGTTGGATTATATCCGTGAAATATTCACCGACTTTCAGGCTCTAAAAGGGGATCGCACGTTTGCTGATGACCCTGCGATTGTTGCAGGTCTGGCCAAGCTGGGGGATCAGCCTGTAATGGTTGTTGGCCATCAAAAAGGCCGAACCGCCCAAGAGAGGGTAAAACGTAATTTTGGTATGCCAAAACCAGAAGGGTATCGTAAAGCATTACGCCTGATGAAGATGGCTGAGCAGTTTGGTGTGCCTATTCTAACGTTCATTGATACGCCCGGTGCCTACCCTGGGGTGGATGCGGAGGAGCGTGGTCAGAGCGAAGCCATTGCTATGAATATTCAGGAGATGTCCACCCTCTCAGTGCCGATCATTGCAACCGTCATTGGTGAGGGGGGCTCAGGCGGGGCTTTAGCGATTGGTGTCTGTGATCATCTCCAGATGCTGGAGTTTAGCACCTACTCCGTTATCTCACCTGAGGGGTGTGCATCCATTTTATGGAAGAGCGCAGAGAAGGCGTCCGATGCGGCCGCTGCGATGGGGCTGACAGCGGATCGGCTTCATGAGCTGTCGTTGATTGATCAGGTGATCTCTGAGCCCCTGGGTGGGGCCCATCGACATCAAGCCGCTGTGGCACTTTCTGTCAAAGAGGCGCTTGAGCAGCATCTATCGAGGTTGTTGGTAATGGATATGGCAACGCTGTTGGAGAAACGCTACCAGAGGCTGATGGCATACAGTGCCCTATGAGCAGCAGAATGGAGCAGCCCAGCAACGCATTTTTAGCGCCACTCTCTGACCTGCTGTCCGATCATCTGAAAGAGATCATGCGCAGAGCGCAGATCACTCAAAGAGCGCCGACGCTGACGGTGATGTACAGTGGCGGCGTTGACTCTCACCTATTGCTTTATACGGCTGCTTGCTTAAACCGACTCGGCGCCTTGCCTTTTTCACTGCGAGCGCTCCACATTAATCACCAGTTGAGCCCAAATGCGCACCTTTGGGCAGCGCATTGTGAGCAGGTTGCTCAGCTGCTTGATGTCGCACTGGATGTTGTGACGGTGAAGGTTGATGCCGATCAAGGCTTGGGCCTTGAGGCGGCTGCTCGCCAGGCGCGCTTGGATCTGCTCCAAGCGCGCTGCTCTGAAAATGATCTCGTTCTGTTGGGGCATCATGAAGATGACCAAGTCGAGACGATTTTATACCGGCTGTTCAGAGGTACGGGCCCAGCCGGTGCTGCAGGCATGTCCACTTATCGGGAGTACGATGGCCTGCACTTTTTCCGCCCTTGGTTGATGCTCTCTCGAAGGGAGATTGAGGAGGAGGCGGTTCGGTTAGGGCTGCAGTGGATTGAGGATGAGTCGAATCGATCCGATCGGTTTGATCGCAATTACCTGCGTCATACGGTGTTGCCCCTTTTGCATCAGCGCTGGCCACAATTAAATCGGTCAATTGCCCAGTTTGGGCGCCATTGCCAAGCCTCTGCTGAAATAAATGAGGCGCGTGCTCAAGAGGATTTAATCTATTTGTTATCACGCGATGGCGTAGTGCCTGTACCTGCCTCTCAAGCGCATGCGCCCCACACTCACACTTTGCAAAAATCCCCCCCTGAAATAGAAGAGACCCTTTCGTGTGAGAAGCTGTTGCAGCTGAGCCCAGCGCGCCGTTCAAATGTGATTCGTTATTGGTTACAGCGTCGTACCGGTCAATTGGTTGGCCTATGGGTGATAAACGCTATAGTTGATCAGGTTTTGACCGCTAAAGCCGATAGAAACCCTGTGATCACATGGGAAAAG
>JAYPBG010000268.1:0-1357 GCA_038124075.1 Gammaproteobacteria bacterium | reverse complement strand
CGTCCATAGAGTGGATGGGCCAAACCCTCTGTGCCGAACATCTGCCTGTTTTCAAGTACTCAACCCGAGTGTGTGAAGCGGATGCTGTTGTATTGGCGATGGATAGGTTGTCGTTTCCTCTGAAGGTGGTTGTTCGACAAGGAGGGGAGCGGATTAAGCCGGCAGGTGACCGATATACCCGAAAGGTAAAGAAGCTATTGCAGGCGGGTGAGATTCCTCCGTGGGAGAGAGCCCGCATCCCGATGATTTACAGCGGGGGTGGCGGGCCGCTTGTTGCCGTTGGTCGATATTGGGTGTCGGATGGCTATCAAGTGAAAGAGGGGGGAGAAGGGTTGTCTCTCTCCATGACCCTTTCTCAGAACAGCGCTTCAAAATAAAGTTTTAATAGAGTTCAAGAGTTAACAGAGTTCAAAAAGAGTGCGTCCATTATGACAAGGTTTATTTTTATTACGGGTGGCGTTGTTTCATCCTTAGGTAAAGGCATTGCAGCCGCTTCGTTGGCCTCCATTTTAGAAACACGCGGTCTCAACGTGACGCTCTTGAAAATGGATCCTTATATCAATGTCGATCCAGGTACTATGAGCCCTTTTCAGCACGGTGAGGTATTTGTTACAGAGGACGGTGCTGAGACGGATCTTGATTTAGGACATTACGAGCGCTTTGTTCGTACCCGTATGACGCAGCGTAACAATTTTACGACAGGCAGTATCTACGCATCGGTTATTCAACGTGAGCGGCGTGGAGAGTACCTGGGGGCTACGGTTCAAGTCATTCCACATATTACCGATGCCATTAAAGAGCGCATTGTAAACTGTGACCCCAGTGCGGATGTGGTGATGGTGGAAATTGGTGGAACCGTTGGGGATATTGAATCACTGCCTTTCTTGGAGGCGGTCCGACAGTTGCGTGTTGAACTGGGTTTTCAGCGCTCTGTGTTTATGCATTTAACCTTGGTACCCTATATTGCAACAGCCGGTGAGACCAAAACAAAGCCGACACAGCACTCTGTAAAAGAGTTGCGCTCCATCGGCTTACAGCCGGATGTATTGATCTGCCGCTCCTCTCATGAAATTCCCGCCGATTCACTGCGCAAAATTGCACTGTTTACTAACGTAGAAGAGCGTGCTGTCATTGCTTGTCAGGATCTTGATAGTATCTATGCCATTCCAAATAACCTGCACTGCCAAGGGTTGGATAATATTGTGATCGAGAAGCTCGGTCTACAAAATAAGTCTAAACCCGCCGACCTCTCTGAGTGGCATCGTGTTGTAGAGGCGCAGAAAAACCCAACATGTGAAGTAGAGATTGGCATGGTTGGAAAGTATGTTGAATTGGCTGACGCCTATAAGTCACTGAA
>JAYPBG010000267.1:0-5359 GCA_038124075.1 Gammaproteobacteria bacterium | reverse complement strand
GGGTTAGGGAGATCAACAACACCATTGGAACGATCTATTCGGGTGAACTGCTGATCACCGTCTGTCGCAGGCTTTGTTGTCTCGTTGCACAGATGCCGCGGATTATACCGATTGAGGAGGGGGAGTCAGACTCAAGGGCACTGGTCTGTGCGATGGAAGATGCAACGTTTGCCCTTGTATGCAATGAGTCAAACGAACGCAACCTACACGACATCGGCGAAAAAATTCTTGATACCATCAATCGACCGGTTGAATATGATGGTATGGTTCTGGATGTGCATGGCTATATTGGTATGTCACACTATCCAAGTCATGGTACAACGCCGAGCGAACTGTTGCGCAAGGCATTGATCGCCTTGGATGTGGCCCGCAGTAAAGATCTGCTTCAATTAATCTACAGCAATGATGTGGACCCATACAGTGCGCGCAGTTTATCACTGGCGGGGGATCTTAAGAGTGCGCTGCAAGTCGATAAATTAGAGCTGTACTATCAGCCGCAAGTCAGTTTACGAGATGATGAAGTGATTGGGGTAGAGGCCCTGATACGTTGGATACACCCCAAATACGGCTTTATTCCTCCTGACGAGTTTGTTTTGATTGCTGAACAGGCCGGTATTATTCGGCAGTTAACCGCGTGGGTGCTCGAGACGGCGATTGCCAAATTGAATGTCTGGGAGAGCGAAGGTCTTGATCTCAATATCTCTGTTAATCTGTCGGCAAAGAATTTGGATGAACATGATCTGGTGGATCGCATCGAGTTGCTGATTGATCAATACGGTGTCTCCAGTGATAATCTTTCGCTGGAGATTACCGAAACAGCCATGATGGCAGACCCCAAGCAAGCGTTGATGGTATTGAATGCGATCAATGACGCTGGTATAGGGCTTTCGGTGGATGATTTTGGCATAGGTTACTCATCGCTGGCTTATTTAAAGAGGCTGCCGGTGACTGAGCTTAAAATCGATCGCTCATTTGTTATGGAGATGTGTAAAGATACGGATGATCAGGTGATCGTCAATACCACGCTCAATATGAGTCATAGCTTGGGGATGACCGTTGTGGCCGAGGGGGTGGAGGATCGAGAGACGCTCAATACATTGCGTCGACTGGGCTGCGATATAGCTCAGGGCTACTATATTTGTAAGCCTGCTCCGGCACCTGCGTTTGAGCAGTGGTTGAGAAAAACGGAGTTCAGTGTGAAGCATAAGGGGAAAGATCAGAGAAAACGTGACCAGAGACCCCCTGATAATACAGCCACCTCTTCATAGGGTACAGTACAGTGCACTGTGCTCTGTTGTTTTGCGCAATATAGCCACTTGACAAGTCCTGTACCGTTGTTGCCTTCCTCAGTTGATCGCCCTTTCCCAGAGCCCATTTCATGGTTAGAATAAGCGTCACCGCTCATATGTTCATACATGCTAGGTGTACACCACAATGTTCAGACCTGTCTCCCTGTTTATAGGATGGCGCTACGTACGTGCCGTTCAATCGGAAAAGATGATCACCCTCTATGCCTTGATCTCCATCATGGGCCTTGCGTTAGGCGTATCTGTCTTAATTGTTGTGCTCTCAATATTGAACGGCTTTGAGAGCGAGTTTAAAGAGCGCATGTTAGGGCTGGTCTCACCCATTAAAATTTACTCGAGAGGGGATTGGGTTGAATGGGAAGAGGAGGTGGCTGCACTGGCCGAACACCCGCAGCTCAAAGATAAAATCGAAGCCTATGCCCCTTTTATAGAGCTGCCGGCCATGTTGATGAAGGGCAAGCAGACCGAAACCATCTATCTCTCTGCGGTTGATCCAGAGCGTGAAGCGGAGGTCTCACCGGTGGCGGCCTACCTTAAGGATAAACACGGTATGGATAAGCCCCTCTCTGCGGCACCCGATGGCATCCTCTTGGGCCGCCAGCTGGCCAATAAATTGAAGTTAGAGGAGGGGGAGCGCATCAATGTCTTAGTGGTCAACCCGAAATCGGGCGAGGGAAGAGGACGACTTGGCGGTATGATTCCCAAAAGTGTGGTTATGCCGGTAACAGGCATTGTAGAGACGCGGACAGAGCTGGATCAGCAGCTGGCGTTGATCAGCCTCACAACAGCGAAAAAATTGATAGGGTTCAGCGGTGCCATGGGGGTGAAACTTAAGATAGAGCGGCCTCTAGAAGCCCCCTATCTTGCAGAGATCGTGCGCAAACAGCTGATGCAACACTCTGCGTTTGGACGGCGTCATGCGGTGGTTGATTGGACACAGACGCATGGTAATCTGTTTCATGCGATCAAGCTGCCACAGACCGTCATGTGGATACTGCTCTTTTTTATACTGCTGGTTGCCGCGTTCAATATGACCACCACGCTCTTTATGATGGTCAAGCAGAAGCGGGGTGAGCTGGCTGTGTTGCAGACCTTTGGTGCAACAACACAGCAGCTGGCGGGCAGCTTTTTGGCCCAAGGAATGATTGTAGCGACCTTAGGGGTTGTGCTGGGTGTGGTGCTGGGTGTGGTCATTGCCTTGGGCTTGCCGAGTGCTGTGGCGCTCTTTGAAAGCGCCAGTGGCCAAGTGCTTTTTCAAGGGGAGAGCTATTTTATACAGTTTTTACCGGTTGAGATTGACCCTTGGAACATTGTATGGATCGCCTTGTCGGCACTGATCATCTCTGCATGCTCTGTGGTGATACCGGCGATCAAAGCGGGGTGGCTCGAGCCTGTTGAGGGCTTGAGGGGGGAGTTGTAAAGTTGTGACAAAGTGATTAGTATTAAAATAATAGGACTAATAAGAAGAGTGAAGAGTGAAGAGTGAAGAGTGAAGAGTATGAGTTCGAAAAATAGAAAACTGATAGAGTTCGAGAGGCGTATTAGTGATATGTTCATGACGGATATCGTGCACATATGGCATAATGTGCCTGAAGATAGTGAGAAGGTTTCAACGTTTTTGAACATATGCAAAGAGAAATTGAAAGAGTATAAGCCAGGTATAAAAACAGAAGTCATCGATACTTATAATAAACGGTTATATCATAAATATAATGGTGATGACGAGGCGTTTATAAATGAAGTGTTTCGTATATACATCGTTATTTTGACAAAATGCGTAACATATAATGAGATGGAGGATAGAAGCCGGAAATGGCAAACAGAACGAGGTTATATTATGGTAGGAAGCTGTCTGTCATTTGAAAGAAAAAGTAATAAAAAAATCATTCTGCATATCCCAATAACGTTTTTTGAAAATTCAAAAGTGGCAATGAAAACATTTAGAGAGAATTTCGAAAAGCTTGCCTGCATAATAGAAGAGAATCCGTTGTACAAAAATATAAAAATTATTCAGGCTAAATCCAGATTTGTTAAAGAGAAGGAAAGGCTGTGTAAAAAGTTTGGGTTTGAGGTGAGTGAGTATGCTCAAGACTCAACCTGGGGGGTTGCAGTCATATCGCGTGATAAGTTGCTTGAGCTGTACGGAAAAAAGAAAGAGGTTGAGGCGTCGAATAGATAGCAATAAGTAGGTTTAAATGACGACCCCATGGCTTAAACGTTTATGATATATTTTGTGAACTATTCATAATATTATTAGTTCTCTGTATAGCATCCGAGACCTTTGTCGCTAATTCAGTGAATTTATTCAATATATCTATGCATGTTGACTGGTGAGATCGCATGTGGCCGTTACCAGACTCAGGAACAGATGGAGAAGGGGACGCGTGCGGTTTAATTTCGACAAGGGGAGACTTTGAAGAGAGCTCAGGAGTCTGCTTAGATGCGCTTTGAGACGTATTTTGTAAAGGGGTAAGCGATACGGTTGATGAAGAGATGTTGGATGTCATATGAAGTTAACCTTTTTGTTTTAAGTTTATAGTCAATATTATAATCAATCTTGCTATAGAAAGTCTAATTATTATTATCATAATTATTGTTATCATAATGATTATGACGTGCTATGCCTAAAGTCTAGTTCCAATAAATCCGGTATACGAGCAATATGTGAAATATACAAACAATATAATAGATACAATCATTGTATATGAGAGGTATAGGAGACATAAGAGGTATAAGAGGCATGCGGGACACAGAGTATAGAGCGCTCCGGTGAAGAGCGCTATTATAAGCCTGAATACCTATTTTTTGTAGATAAAAATAGATGATCTAATTTGAGTGCTGATAGATTAATTGGTTCTGTTGTTGCTATTGTTAAGTATTTCTCCGGCTTTATTTAGTTTTTCAGCAAGACCTGCTGCACCATCAGAAAAGTCATTAAATAGCTGAATACCATCTTTTTTTGACTCATGAGTAATGGTGGTAGTTGTATTGGTGCTGGTGGTTGAGCGAGCGGTTGATGCAGTGCTCGAAGCAGCGCTTGATGCTGCGCCTTTGCTGAATAGTCCTGCTAAAAATGCGGCCATGGTATGCTCCTAAGTTGAATAAATTAAAGTCATTTTAGTGTGTATCTATAAGGCAATGGAAATACTAGTAAATAGTATAATAAATTAGTTTAATAAACCTACTTTAATAATAATACTGTAAAAATGTTCGAGTTAAGTGATTAATCGTTATGGTTTATTAATTATGATTTGACAAGTTTAGCCGTTTAATGAATTAAATAGATGAAATAAAAATAAAATCACCTAGCTACCGTTGTTGTCACTGTTTACACCCGGGCTGGGGCTGTTGTTCTCAACGGTATTGTTGATTTGGTTAACAGCAGAAGCAAGCCCTGCAGCACCGTCTGTAAAAGGATCGAAAAGGGATGGGGTGCTTTTCGATGAGATACGATCAAAAAAAGCCTCTTTGTTATCCAGTCGTTCATCTGCATTTTCAGTAGCGTTCGCCTTCGACTGCTGTAACGCAAGCTCTCCAACAATGGATCCAAAAATCGTAGGTAAAGTCATGGAAACCTCTCTGTATAGTGTAACTGATCTATAATTTTACAATGATTAAATCAAATAGTTAATTGTAATAGTTAATTGTAATAAATAGTCTTAATGTTTAATTATTATCTGATATAAAGCGGATCATATGTAGATAAAAAATGTTAAAACCTGTTATAAACTGTATCGATAAAAAAGAGAGTATTTTGTCTACGTTCCGAGGTTCAATGGCATGAAGAGAATAGAGTAACTGAGTGTAAAAAAAGGGCTGATCATAAATTTAATTTTGTAATAATGCAGTGCAATTTAGAACATAAACTACGTGATATGCTCATATGATAGTATACTGAATAGGGTGGTAGGAGTAGTAGGGAAATATATATAGTACATGTAATAGGTGCAGCATAGGAAGCAAGGTAATAAAAACCCGATTTTTAATAATAAATATAATTAAGAGAACAATTAAGAGAAGAATAGAGCCGGTTAGAGCCGATTGGGATCAGT
>JAYPBG010000266.1:0-5363 GCA_038124075.1 Gammaproteobacteria bacterium | reverse complement strand
AAACGAGCAGAAAATGGTAGCGTAAGCGTCGTTAGAAAAGAGCCGCACCCAATTTACAAACCGTCATTCACTGGTTGGCTACCACCCGCTACAGAGATATCCGATGCAGGCGACGTCATTGCAACGTGGGCCGTCTCATTCTGATCATAAAGCTGCATGGGCATATCAGACGCTAACCAAGCATAGTATCCCTCTCGGAAAAAATGAACATTCTCATACCCCCAACTGGCCGCAAAAAAGCTGGCCATAGCCCCGGTTGTAGAGAGCGGACTGTCACAGTAGAAGACAATGGGTGTTTCTTTATCGAGTGCATCTGAGACATAGAGAATCACAAACTCGTCATCATTAAAATCAAGATGAACAGCACCCTCTATATGCCCATATTTCCATGACTCTTTATCACGCACATCAATAAAGACGGCGCCCTTATGATAAAGATCAAGTGCACGCTCCAATCCGATCGTTTCAGCACCTACGACAGTTTTAGGTGCCTCAGCCAGACTCACAGCAGGGGAGACTATAGAAAATATTGCAAGAATCAAAATAGGCAATGAACGGTTTGAATCCCAAACATTTCTGTAGACACTCAATAAGACGTTCAATAAGACATTCGACAAAGCATTAGACAAGGTATTTAAAAAGAGTTTCATATATACTGTTTCACCCACATACAACAAGCATTAGACTGAACAACAAAGAGCCAACACAGCATTACGTTAGACCCAGACAGGCTTATGCAATTATTTTTATATTTTTTATAAAAAACGATTCTTAATATACTATTTAATTATTTTTGAACATTCAAAACATATCAAATTCTACTCCATCGCCTCCAACATCGATCATAGACTCCAGCTCCACCAAAATAAGTAAGTCATCCTTCTTATTACAGACACCCTGAATATATTTCGCTGTCTCATCGTTACCTACATTGGGCGTTGTCTCAATCTCCGATTGCGCCAAATAGACCACCTCAGCAACACTGTCCACCAGCAACCCAACCACTTGAGAAGCCACCTCAATGATCACAATACGAGAGTGCTCAGTGATATCCCCTTGCATCAAACCGAAGCGCTCACGTGTATCAACAACGGTGACCACATTCCCGCGAAGGTTGATGATACCAAGAACAAAGTGCGGTGCACCGGGCACTGGCGTAATCTCTGTATAACGCAGAACTTCACGGACCTGCATTACATTAATGCCATACAGCTCCTCCCCCAATCGAAACGTTGCCCACTGCAGCACCTGATCATCTACTGCATTTTTTTTAGCTCCTTGTGCCATAGCCACTCCTGACCGTTTTGGTAATATTGAATTTGTTTGTTTATTTTTTTGATTAATTAATTTCTTACTTGCAACACTCGCTACAGACTCTCAATTTCCGCAAGCTCCTCCTCACTGAGAAACTTATTCAAATCCAGCAGGATAAGAAGGTCTTCATTTTTGTGACAAACACCCTGAATATATTTATTGCTCTCTTCATTACCTACATTAGGCGGCTTCTCCAGCTCGGACTGCCGCAAGTAGACCACTTCGGCAACACGATCAACCAGCATGCCTAACACCACATTATCGCACTCAATAATCACAATACGAGTATGATCCGTAATAGTTGAAGCAGAAAGGCCAAACCTTTCTCTCGTGTCAATCACTGTGACCACACGGCCGCGTAAATTAATGATTCCTATTACATAACTGGGGGCTCCAGGTACCGAAGCAATATCTGTATAGCGTAACACCTCTTGCACCTGCATCACACTGATTCCATAAATCTCTTCGGCCAGCATAAACGTGACCCACTGCATCATCGGGTCATCCTGATTCGTTTGTTGTTGTACCGTTTGGGGCATTTCAATAACACCTTATATTTTATTGATTTTTTAAGAGGGTTGCTGCTATTTCAATAATAGGCTTTAAATTTAACTATAGCTCACTTCTCGCTTATTTGAAGCACGGGAAAATGACTCTTTCCACAGCCCTCACCTTAATTTATAAACCTTAATTCGTAAACAATAAGCCACCGCGCCCCAATGGAATGGTTTTAACCCCCTCGGCTGCTTCTTGCCGCTCCTTAGGTGGAGCGCCTAATTCTTCTAAACCTTCTGATTCTGCGCCCTCTTCATCACTTGACTCTATGGCATCAATACCTTGTTTTAAGAGCGCCTCTTCCATCAAGTCCAACTGAAGGGCCTCAAGCAGCGCTTGCTTATCTTTCGGCTGATCCAAAGATGAGTGTCGTACTGTGCCACTCCTTGATAGCACAATGGAAACATGCCTGTTCTTGCTTCGTCCCGCCTCCGTTGCATTACTTACAATCGGGTGATACTCCCCATACCCGACAGCCGACATGCGCGCTGGGTCAATCCGATTGTAAGCAAGCAATCTGACAATAGCCGCTGCACGTGCAGACGACAACTCCCAATTAGAGGGAAATGCTGCCGTATGAATCGGTATGTTATCCGTAAATCCTTCGACCTGAATGGGATCGGTATATCTGATTAATATCTCCGCCACCCCTTTGATGATCACCTCAGCCATCTCACTCGGCTCCGCCTCACCACTGGCAAAGAGAAAATTACTGTTGATGTCAATGGCTATCCAGTTTCTATTACCGGTGACCGACAGCTCCCCCCGTTCAACCAAATCGTTAAATTGAGCAGCCACCTGCTCTTTCATCGCCTCCAGACGCGGCTCAAAAGGGAGCTCATCATGAACACCTTCAGCCCCACCAGCCTCAATGTTTTTTTTATCACCTTCAATACCATACTGCCGATCTTCCAGTGCGTTATAGTTCCCCGGCATAGGAAACTCTATGGCACTGTCTATATGCCCCCCTGCCACAACAGCGCTCTGTGAATCATTCGGCACAGAATCCACAAACACCTCTTCCAGAGTTTTAGATAACATTCG
This sequence comes from Gammaproteobacteria bacterium, assembly GCA_038124075.1. Taxonomy (GTDB): domain Bacteria; phylum Pseudomonadota; class Gammaproteobacteria; order Pseudomonadales; family JAYPBG01; genus JAYPBG01. The sequence continues at coordinate 2,450 of JAYPBG010000266.1, read as the reverse complement.
GTATTTTCCCTCATGGACTGAGGAGATTGAGTACATTACCACAAAGAACGCAAACAGAAGTGTGATGAAATCGGCGTATGAGACCACCCACCGCTCATGATGGCTCGGTTCATCCTCAATGATTCTTCGCGGCATAACAAAACCTACCTAGTGCTCTGATTGAAGATCGAGCGCATGATAGGGGCCTGCTCTTTAGCATCTAAATAACCGATAAGCTTCAGCTCAATGGTTTTAGGGTTCTCTCCATCGGCTACCGAGATAATTCCTTCAATCAACAATTCACGCACCTGAGACAGCATCCCAATGGTTGATTTGAGCTTATTCGCCATCGGTAAAAACAGTAAATTTGCACTGCCCACTCCATAAATAGTAGCGACAAACGCCGTGGCAATCCCTGGCCCCAACTTGCTTGGATCGGCTAAGTTACCCATCACATGGATCAACCCCATAACCGCTCCGATAATTCCAATGGTCGGTGCATACCCCCCCATGCTTTCCAATATTTTTGCCGCTTGAAAATCACGATTTTCCCGCGCAATTAGTTCGACTTCAAGCACATTCCGAATGGTCTCAGGCTCATTACCGTCAACCAGAAGCTGCAGTGACTTTGAGGTGAACTCATCGGGTGCTGAGCGAATCAGTCGTTCCAAACCTAATAGACCCTCTCTTCTTGCCAGTTTTGCCCAAGAGACAATATTGCTTATGGTTGCTCTCATCTCAGTCTTGGGAGGACGAAGAATCCATGGCAGAATGGTAAACAGGTGCTTAAATGTGGGCAGTGGCGTATGCAACATGGCCGCACCCAAGGTCCCACCCACCACAATGAGCAGTGCAGGCGCATTGAAAAGGCCAGCAACATGCCCACCCTCGAGAAAGTTACCACCCAATATGGCAATAAACCCCAGCACAACCCCAGCAATACTAAGCAGATCCACCCATAACCTCGCCTTTGATACGCTCACTCATACTGTTTAAAGCCACCGTCTCATCCGATAATCCAGCCTTTTTAACGGCAGCAGGCATACCGTACACCACCGAACTCGCCTCATCTTGAGTCCATACGGTTGAATGCCCTCTTTTTAACAGCTTTGCACCCTCTCTACCATCAAATCCCATGCCAGTCAGTACAACGGCCAACACTTGCCCCGGATAGCTCTTTGCTGCGGACCCAAAGCAGACATCCACACTGGGCTTATGCTGCAGCCGATCATCACCTGCGATCAACTTCACAAACCCTTTTGAAATCATCATCTGCATCCCTCCAGGGGCTAACAACGCACACCCTGGCTGCAATCTCTGACCGTTTTCAGCTTCTTGAACCGTAATCTTACAATGATGATTTAAGCGCTCAGCAAACGCTCGAGTAAATGAAGCGGGCATATGCTGCACAAGGATAATGGGGATTGGAAACTTTTCAGGCAGGCTCTCCAGCACTCTCTGCAGTGCAACGGGTCCTCCCGTCGACGCTCCGATCATAAGCAGTTTATACGGTTTACGGCTGACACTGCTCACAGGACGCGCTGAAGATGACACCAGGTGTGAAGAGAGCAGTGCCGGTGAAGATGAAGATGAAGATGAAGAGAAGCTTTCACGGGGTGCAGTCGAATGGATAGAGGGTCCACCAACACGCTTGACGTGGGTATTGGCTAACGCTTTCACACGATTGACAAGCAGCCTATTGGCTTTATCATGCCCCTGTTTTACTACATCAAAACTTTTTGGTAAAAAATCCATCGCTCCTGCAGCTAAGGCATCTAAAGTAATTCGCGCTCCCTCATACGTCAGTGAAGAGAACATCAGAATAGGAACCTGTCGATGAGCTAGAATTTTCCGAACAGCTGAAATGCCATCCATACGCGGCATTTCATAATCCATAGTAATAACATCAGGATTAAGTTTACGTGCTTTCTCAACGGCCTCAACGCCATCCTGAGCTTCTCCAACAACGTTTAGCTCAGCACTGGCATTTAAGACCTCAGTAATGCGGCCACGAAAGAAACTCGAATCATCGACCACCAAAACCGAGATTACCATACCGTCCTTGTTAAGCGCCTCTATATTTTTCCGGCGTAACGCCTCAACATACTGGGAACATCTAAAATAAGCGCAATTCTTCCATCACCTGTGATTGTCGCGCCCGCCATGCCAGCGGTTCCGTGCAACATTTTACCTAGAGGCTTAATAACCACCTCTTCCTGGCCGATCAATTGATCTACAACAAACCCCACTTTTTGTGTTCCAACCGAAACGACAACAACATGCGCAGAGTTTGAGACCCCCCCGGTATCACTGACGAGCCACCGTTTTAAGTGGAACAGAGGCAAGGCTTTCTCTCGTACAATCACCACCTCCTGACCGTCAACCACATTGGTTTTGCTCAAGTCCATATGAAATATTTCGTTCACACTGACCAGAGGAAGCGCAAACGTCTGCTGCCCCAACATCACCAT
>JAYPBG010000265.1:0-5368 GCA_038124075.1 Gammaproteobacteria bacterium | reverse complement strand
CCATAAATACAGTGAAATTGAAGCGACGTTTGAACCCAATCGATCTGTTCGAGCGCTCTATACACAGAGGTACAGTCTGTTCAAACAGATCCATCGGAGTAATCGTCGCATTCATAAAATGATGTCAAAGGAGTGATGAGCTATGAAAGAGAAAGATAAAGGTAAAGAGAAGATGACCATGGTTGAACGGCTCTTAGATTGGGTGGGCCGTCAAACAGGGCAAACAGAAACAGAAGGACACCCATATATTGAGAAAGCGGTGAAAGGTCTCCGTTTAGAAGAGCATTTAAAACGCATTCCGGGTGTTTCTACTCAGCTGGAGCATGAGTATGAGCGTATTTTGGAAGGGATTGGAGAGACGATAAAGCCCTATGCGGAGACGTTTGATCAGAACAGCGTCATCCCCAGAGAGGGGGTGGCACGGGCCGATATTCTCGATACCATGCAGCAGATGGCGGATAAAGAGACGCCGCATTGGCAAGAGGGGTATGTCTCGGGTGCCGTCTACCATGGAGAGCGTGAGCATATCGATTTTTTAAATCGTGTCTACGCCATGCACTCTCAAACCAATCCACTGCATGCGGATATCTGGCCCAGCATCAATAAGTATGAGTCTGAAGTGATTGCGATGACCGTCAGTATGTTGAACGGTGACCCAGAGTGTTGTGGTACGTTAACTTCGGGCGGTACGGAGAGCATTATGCTCGCCATGAAAACCTACCGTGATCGGGCTCGAGCGGAGAAGGGGATTAAAAAACCAGAGATGATTGTGCCTGTTACGGCGCATGCCGCGTTTGATAAGGCGGCACAATATTTCGGTATTAAAAAAATCACGGTTGGTTTAGATCAGCAGTTGCGTGCTGACCAGAAAGCGGTTAAGCGCGCTATAACGCGTAATACGATCGTGATTGTTGGCTCAGCGCCTAATTTTCCGCACGGCATTATCGATCCCATTGAATCACTCTCTGAGTTGGCGCAGCGTAAAGGGATCGGTTTTCATGTGGATGCCTGTTTGGGTGGTTTTGTGCTGCCTTGGGCGGAGCGTCTTGGGCGCACGGTGCCTCTCTGGGATTTTCGCCTCCCTGGTGTGACCTCCATCTCTGTTGACACCCATAAATACGGTTATGCCCCAAAAGGCAGCTCGGTGGTGCTCTATCGTTCACGCGAGCTGCGTCACTATCAGTACTATGTGGTGACCGATTGGCCGGGCGGTATGTACTTCTCACCCACTTTTGTGTTGGGCGGCCTTGCTGAAAATGGGTGAAACCGGTTATTTAAAAAGTACCGAGGCGATCTTAAAAACAGCCGACACGATTAAAGTCGCCATTGAAGGCATTGATGAACTTAAGGTGCTGGGTAACCCGCTGTGGGTCATTGCCTTTGGGTCGGACCAGCTCAACATCTATGAAGTGATGGAGAAGATGGGACAGCGGGGGTGGAGCTTGAACGGCCTCTATCGTCCCGCCTGTGTTCACCTCTGTGTGACACTGCCTCATACGCAAGAGGGTGTGGCCGAGCGTTTTATTGAAGACCTAAAAGCGGCCGTTGCTGAGGTAAAGGAGGCGCCGGGGGAGGCCGCGACCATGGCACCTATTTATGGCATGGCGGCTGCGCTGCCCGCACGCGGTATGGTTGGGGAGCTGTTGAAGCGTTATATGGACAAGCTTTATCAGGTGAAGTAAATGAGTCATTGGTCACGCTGGCCTCGATGGCTGAAATGGAGTATGTGTGCCTCTCTTTTAACGGTCGGTGTGGTCATCGCTGCGGCCATGACGGCAGCTTGGCCGTTGCACTTTTATCCGGTGACGGAGATTGAGATCCATAATGATCGATCTCAACCCATCGTGGCACGGACGCCAACACTGGCAAGTGGTCTGTTAGAAAAAGAGCGCGGTCTGTCAGAGAAGGGAGCCTACCCCCTGGCCGGTGTTGCCGAGCGGGATATCACGCCACCCATAGGGTTACCTAAATTTGGTTACTCTGCTTGGTCTAAAACCGTCACTGGCTTTAGAACCCACTTAAAAGCGCGTGCATTCTATGTTGAGTCCTCTGTTGAACCGGTTAAACAGCGTGAGTCTGACGAGAAGGGGCGTGCATTTGCGATTGTTCAGACAGACCTCGGCAGTGGATCACTGCTGCTGCATCATGCGGTTGCTGAGCGGACGGCTCGTGAGACACCGATCGGTTTAGCCAATTTATCCATCACCTCAACCCATACTCACAGTGGCCCCGGCCAATATTTTGCGAGCGATTTCTACAACATATTTGGCAGTCATCGCGCCGGTTTTGACCCTAAACTGTTTGACTTTCTCGTGCAGCAGATCTCGGACGCTGTTATTGAGGCGTATCAAACGCGCGAAGAAGCCACCATCGCCACGGGTGTGCGATCGGTTTATGGTCTTACTAAGAATCGATCGATAGGCGCTTATCTCAATAACCGAGACGAGCCATTGTCTGGTCAATCTGATTCAGAGGCGCAGGCACGCATGGCCGTGAACCCTCGTATGACCATGCTGCGCATTGATCATCGTGATCAGAACGGTCAGTTTAAACCCAAAGGTATTCTCACCAGCTTCGCCATACATGGTACAGGCATCGGTGCAAATGATTCGCTCTACCATGCGGATGTTTGGTCACAGTTTTCACGACAACTGGCATGGAAAACTGAGCAACACTATCAGACGCATTGGGTGCCTGTCCACGGCCCTTTTATTGCCAATCATGCCGATAATAACCCAGCCTATCTGTCTGGCAAGCGGGGGGTGGATGAGACGGATCGCATCGGAGCTGCGTTGGCTGAAGAGGCTTGGCATCTGCTGACCTCTTTAGATGATCAAAGAACCCAAGCGGTCGAGGTGGGTGTCGCCACCCTGGAGATTGACCTTCTGGCCCCGCAGCGTGAAGCGCATAAGCGTTTGATCGAACCGTTATGTGAACGCGCACTGGTGGGGACTGCGGTGGTGGCGGGCGCGAACGGTGATGAAGTCTTCCCGACCAGCTACCTCTTTCCTTTTAAAGAAGGACACCCACATAATGGCGCGGGGCATGGCTGCCATCAACAGAAAAGAGTCATGCTCTCTTCGCTTCAAGCGGCGGCTTTGGCGCCGGAGCGTTTCCCACGTTACACCTACTTTCAAATGTTGCGTATGAATGACCATATCATGTTTAATACGCCGTTTGAGGTGACCTTCGAGGCAGGCAACCGAATTGAGCAGGCGATTCAAACGGTGCTGAATGAACAGATGCCCAAGGTGAAGGTGCATGAGGTGAAGACGATCAGTGTGAACAGCCTTGCCAATGGGTACACAGGTTATGCCACGACGCGGGAGGAGTATGCTTTGCAGTGGTATGAGGGTGGGCATACGCTGTATGGTCCAGGCACTGTGGCTTACATCCGTCAGGTCGCAGCCTATTTAACCGAAAAACTATTAACGTCAGAGGCAGTTTACTCAGATCTCCCCAGCCGTTGGGCTTTTAATCTGAGATCGTCCAGCTTCTTTCCAGAGCCAGAGCCAGAGCCAGCAGATCAGCCGTATGAAGGTGTCCGTCAGCTGATCAGCACACCAGAATATATTAAGCCACATCATGGCAAGCATGAGGATAGCGAAGGCCCATTTGGCTCCAATTTCTGGATGTTTGAGTACCAAGGAGAGGGGCCATACAGTCTAGCGCTGCACCAACCCCTGCTGTCGATTGAGCATCGAAGCGGTGATGCATCGTGGGCGCCGCTCTATTTACCACTCTATTTAGCCGATGTACCGGTCGATGTTCCAGTGGATGATCAGAGTGGTGCTATGGCATTGGAACAGATTGGGGGTCACGGGGCTCACGCTCGATACCGTGCCTCATGGTATGTAAAAGAGGCGCACTTAAACAGCGCTCTTGAGTACCGTTTTAAAGTCGAAGCACGAGAGAGTGTACCTGTTTTTTACTCTCCACCCTTTTCTGTAGATCAAAACAGCCAGTGAGAAGCCGTATGGACCCTATTGCAGTCAACTCAACTTTAGTCGACTCAACTCAAGAGCGCGTAGCCAGTCAGCCTATTGTTCAAGACCGAACAGCCTTGAGCCCGTTAAAACCGGCGGTCAGCCGATTACCCGATCCGGTTTATGACTGCTTGCGCCAGGCAGTGAAATGTGCGCTGCATCTGCATACAAAAGGGTCGACGCCTCTGGCGTTGTTGATGTATGACGCGGTAGAGCGTGAAGGCGTTGCGGTATCAACCCTTCAGCCGGGCGACCTGTTAGAGGAGCAGTTGAGCATTGATGGGCGGGGTGATTTTGTTAAGGATGATGAGAGTGGCGAGCTTCGAAAAAAGGGGCAAAGCTTGTCTGACTACTGTAAGGCGTATGCTAACCTGTCGAGCATCTCGAAAACAGTACCCGGTGCACTGATCACGTACTACACCTTGATGAATGATCTGGCGGGGCATCATGTCCGTTATGTGGAGTTTCGAACAGGGCTTCCTGAGGGGGAAGATGCGTTGGCGTTTGTGGATGCTTGCCAAGCGGGTTGTAATGAGAGCATGCGCATGCAGCTTAAGCGTCGCCGCTTGATCGATTATGGTTTGATTGCACTGATTAATCGAGGAGGACCGGATGCGGTGAATCGAGGTTTGGCGCTTGTAGAAAAAGCGATTAGCGTACGTCAACAAGGGCGCTCGGTTGTGGGGATCGATTTGGCCGGTAATGAGGCGGAGCACCCGGTGACCCACTTTAAAGCGGTCTTTGATCGTGTCCATGAGTACAATCGGAGTGCACCCTATGAGAGGCGACTGGGCATCACGATTCACGCCGGTGAGACCGTTTCATCATCTGACAATACCATTACATTGACCGGCGACCGTTCGGTTGAGAAGGCCATCGAGCTGGGTTGGCGTGAGTGCACACCGCTGAGGATCGGGCACGGTATTCAGATTTTAATGAATGGTGCGGTGAAAGAGGCGTTTGAGGCCTATCGCCAAAATCCTGATTGCCTAAAAAAGAGCGGCTATCGACGTCGGCTCTTTGAAAAGGCGCCTATTTTGAAAAGTTTACTCGATAAGAAGATTGGCATTGAAGTCTGCCCTAAAAGTAACTTTCAGACCGGTGCCGTGAAGCGTTATACCGAACACCCAGCCCGCTTTTTTTATGACTTGGGTCTGTTGGTCAGTGTGAACCCTGATAACTTGGTGATCTCTAAAACCGACTCAACCCACGAATATGTCAAACTCCTGCAAGCGACTGTAGATATTTTCTGTGAGGTCGATGAGCGCTCTTTGAGCCATGATCGCTATCAAAAACAGCTTCCACGTTTTATCGCTTTTATGGAGGGTACCTAGTCGCTGGCGCGAAATAGATTGCTCAAATTCACGCCGCCTTCTTGTGTT
>JAYPBG010000264.1:5170-5378 GCA_038124075.1 Gammaproteobacteria bacterium | reverse complement strand
CATGGGATGAGCGTGAGTTATAAGGGGGCGTGTTATCGAATACCTCAACGGTGAGGGGGCCATAGTCGCGAATCCAGGTGTCGTTATAAGGCACACCTGGAATAAGGTCAATGGGAAACGGGGTACGTTCAGGGGTGTGCTCGGCAAGCAGAGCCTGGGCGCGCTGTGCCAATGCGTCATCTGAGCAGAGCACGGTGAGTGGCTGAAA
>JAYPBG010000264.1:0-5160 GCA_038124075.1 Gammaproteobacteria bacterium | reverse complement strand
GATCTGTGATGCCATGTTACAGTAGGTCTGCTCGGCGGCTGTTAAGTTGCCTGCCCAATCGGTGTTTGGGTTGGGCCAGGCGAGCAGAACCGTAGATTGGGGTTCCCATTCGGCAGGAAGGCGCCGGTTAATAGGGGGGCGATGAGGCATCAATTAACGGTCGTTTTTTTTAACACCGTATGAATAACTCGGTCAAACTCAAAGTAGACAGAGAACGCTTCATACTCCCAGTGTGTGATGGGGGGGGTGCCGACGGCTTGAGAGCTGCTGATCGGCTCACCAAACTGCGCAATGACATCATGACCGCTCATGCCCTGAGTGGGGCGGTCGAGGGTGCTGGTTGCAGCCTGAGTGCCGACAGGGATCACGATCTGTTCGGCCTGCGCTGAGGGGGTCATTGTGATAGTTGATGCTGCTGTTGCGACAGTGGATGATAAAAGTAGAGTAAAAACAGTACGGTTAAAGTTAGACATGACTTCCTCACAGTCTATTGTTGTGCAGTGTGTTCAGCTTATCTATGTTCAGTTTAGATGAATTGTTTGAAAAATGTACAGACTTGAGTGATGGCCTATTTGAAAATGAACGTGAAGGTAAAGTGAACCGGCCGCCAGTATAGCGTTTTTAGAATAGCTTTTGCTAAAAAAATTATTTGTGATATAAGATACCGCATGTTTAAGCCTTTCTCCTTATTTATGGCGCTTCGCTATCTTCGGGCGCGAAAAAGCAATCACTTTATCTCATTTGTCTCTTTGACCTCCATTGTGGGGTTGGTGCTTGGGGTGGCGGTGCTCATTGTCGTGTTATCGGTCATGAATGGTTTTGGCCAGGAGTTGCGGACACGCATATTGGGGACCCTGCCACATGGTGTGCTCTACTTACCTGAGTCAGAGCGCGACTGGTCGCAACGGCTTGCTCAATTGGTCGAGCAGCAAGAGATCCAGGCGGCAGCCCCCTTGGTTGAGATGGAGGGCATGCTGACCTACTACGCTCAGGTGGCGGGGGTGAAAGTCTATGGCATCGACCCGGTCAGGGAGCCGGATGTCTCTGACCTTGAACAGCACCTGATGAGGCCTCTGCCAGGGCTCTCGGTATTGGCCCCAGGTCGATTTAATATGATCGTCGGGCGTGGCCTGGCTCACCAGTTGGGGTTGGTGATTGGGGATAAGCTGACATTGGTACTGCCAGATAGCCAAGTAACGCTGGCCGGTATTTTGCCCCGCTATAAACGTTTTACCATAGCGGGTTTTTTTGAAGCAGGTTCAGAGATCGATGGTTATCTTGCTTACATCCATTGGCAAGATGCGGCGCGTTTAAAGCGCACCCCAAACCGAGTAGAAGGGCTACGGCTGCAGATGAGAGACCTCTTCTCCGCTCCGACGGTGATGGCCGAAACCTTGCACCGCTTAGGCGATGAGTACAGCGCCAGTAATTGGACGCAGACGCATGGCAGCTTATTTCATGCCGTTAAGATGGAGAAGGTCATGGTCACCTTGCTGCTGTTGCTGATTGTGGCTGTGGCCAGCTTCAATATGGTCTCTGGTTTTGTCATGATGGTCGGTGAAAAGCAGGCTGATATTGCCATACTGAGGACCATGGGGGCGACACCTAAGCAGGTTAGAAACCTCTTTTTGTTGCAGGGCTTAATCATTGGTGTAGTCGGTGTAGCCGTGGGTGTAGCCTCAGGGCTGTTTATGGCCCTGCACATTACGCAGTGGGTTGCCGGCCTTGAGTCGCTGCTGGGCACGCGTTTCTTCGCGGCGTACTTTGTGGACTACCTGCCATCCATTGTCTTGGCCAGTGATGTTGTCGTCGTTTCTGCCGTTGCGTTTTGTTTAAGCCTCATGGCAACCTGGGTCCCTGCGTACAAAGCCCTTAAAACAGAGCCGGTAGAGGCACTGAGGTATGAGTAGTTGGTGTTGTCGGTGTAATAGTGGTATATAGGTGGGTTGAGTATGAATAAGGGTGCTTCAATGGCTTCAACTGTCGCAGGTGAGCCTCATAATGGTGTTGTTATTCGTTGCTCACAATTAAAAAAATCATTCAGTGAGGGTGACCGGCATGTCGATGTCTTGCAGGGCATTGATTTTACCCTCATGAGGGGTGAGCGCGTTGCTGTCATCGGCAGCTCCGGTTCGGGCAAGAGTACATTGCTGCATCTGCTGGGTGGGTTGGACCTGCCGACCTCCGGAGACATCCATATCAATGGTCAATCCATTATTCACTTGAGTGCTGCTCAACGAGGGGCGATTCGCCAAGGCGCGATCGGTTTCATCTACCAATTTCACCACCTGCTCCCCGAGTTTACAGCATTGGAAAACGTAGCCATGCCGCTGCTGCTGGGGAGGTCGTCAATTAAAAGCATTAAGGCGCGCGCACGTGACTATTTGGGACGGGTCGGGTTGGCTCATCGAGCAGAGCATAAACCGAGTGCACTGTCAGGAGGCGAGCGCCAAAGGGTCGCCATTGCTCGAGCGCTGGTGACTCACCCTCAGGTGGTGATGGCTGATGAGCCGACGGGGAACTTGGACAGTGATAATGCAGAGCAGGTACAAGCGTTGCTTCTTGAGTTGAATCAAGAGATGGGGACCAGCTTTCTGGTGGTCACGCATGACATGGATTTGGCAAAGCAGACGGGGCGAGTTTTACGAATGTCCCACGGAGTGTTAACGCCTTTTTAAGGCCTCTTTTCTGCTTTTCGTTTTCTAAATCGGTTGCGAAGGTGGCGGTTGCGAAGGCGGCGTTTATCCCAATTTTTGAGCACAGCAATGCGCCAATAGAAGCGCACGGCGGCATAGCCGAAGCTGCCGAAGATCAGGCCAGTGGTAATGGAACCTGCCAACAGAGGTATAAGCAGTGCGTAGAAATTCTCATAGAACGCTGTAATCTCGAAGGTATGGTGGTGCATTTCAGGTTGACCGGTAATATGAAGGCCCACCCGATAGGTGAAGTAGTAGATGGGGGCGTAAGTCAGCGGGTTCGTAATCCAGGTGCAGGCCAGTGAGAGGGGGAGGTGGGCTCTAAAGAGGAGCGCCATCGCTGCAGCCACGAGCATCTGCCCAGGGATCGGGAGCATTGCGCAAAAAATCCCAATAAAAACCGCCCCGGCAATGGAGCGCCGATTGAGATGCCAAATATTCTGCCCCAGTAAGAAAGCGCGTATGTAGCGCAATACACTGGTGTTGGAGGCCTTATCGGGCGACGGTGTGTATTTTTTAACCAGCTTCTTTAATTTCACAGGCGTAATTTTAGCTTAATCTTCATCTTAAATCAGCACAGTGGATGACATATCCCTAGGCTTCTGGCACAGTGGCGCTATTATGTATGACCGCAGCGCCTCTTTTCCAGTTATCCTGTTTCGCTTAGCCATCCTGGTTTGGGTTGCTCTGCTGTTGGTCAGTGCTTTGCGTTCTTATCTGCCCTTTAGTGTTTATTTAGAGAGTAGCAGTATACCCGATCCTATACCTGATCTTATACCTGGCTCCATACGGGGTGCTGTCGATGGGTGGGTGGCACAGTGTCAGGATCGGCTGTTTACGCTGCGTATGGCGTTCAGTGATTGGCTGCGATCAGGGTTGCGCCACATGAACAGCCAGGCGCTGCTGCCAGCGCTTTTGGTCGGTGATCGACAGTATTTGCTGCCGGAGCATTGGGCTGTGTTGTCGCGCACCGGTACCAGCCACCTTATGGCGATATCGGGTCTGCATGTGGGTATGGTCTGGGGCGCGCTGTTCCTTCTGTTTAAACGTTTTAACCGTACGGCGGCACCGTGGGTGGCATGGGTGGGTGCGCTGGGCTATTCGCTCTTGGCCGGTTTTTCCCTTCCGACTCAACGTGCATTTTTGATGTTAACGGTCGCGACATGGGCTATGGTCAGCCGACGTTTGATCAGGCCCTTTGATGGCTGGCTCTTGGCAATGCTTGCGGTATTGCTGTGGGATACAGCCTCTGCTTTGAGCATCAGCTTTTGGCTCTCATTTATGGCGGTCGCTTTTTTGCTCTTCATCGGGGTAGGGCGGCTGAGGGAGGACGCTTTGCAGAAGGGGCGTTCACTCTCTAAGTGGTCCCTTTGGGTGAAGTGCCAGTTGGCAATCACGTTGGGTTTGGCCCCCTTGGTGGGGTTTGCTTTTGATCAAGTCTCGTGGATCGCGCCGCTGGTCAATCTGCTGGCTGTGCCGGTCGTCACGCTGCTTTTGCTGCCGCTTTTGCTGCTGGCGTTGCTGCTCCATGTGATGGATCTTGTTTTGATCTCTCCGCTCCCTGTCTTAGTGTTGGAGGTGTTGTGGGCGCAAGGGTTGGGCCTACTGCTCTCGTTGATCTCTCTCTTAGCAGATGGCTATTGGCTGCTCTTGAAGTGGGTTGCTGGATTACCGAAAATAGTTGTCCCTTTTGAGGGGGTCGTAGAGCGACACTTTTTTCAAGGCTACTGCCTAATGGCCTATCTTGCACTGTGGGCGGGCTTAATGCCTCGCCCATTGCCTGGTCGTCCGCTGCTGCTTCTGGGTGCTTTGCCCCTTATGCTGATGTCGGCGTCTGCGGTCTTGGGGCTGCGTTAGCAGATCTTAATGTGCTGAAAAGAGCCAAAGAGGGTTTTGGTTGGTCTAAACTCAACAGTAGTGTTGCTGTGTTGTTTGTGTTGTTTGTGTTGTTTGATGTTTACTCAAAAACGTATGAGGCATATTAAGCGTGGAAGAAACCAGTCTGTTTGATCTTATTCTCCAAGGTGGGCTCCTGATGATCCCTATTGTCATCTGCTCCATCATTGCAATGGCGATCATTGGTGAGCGCCTTTGGGCATTACGGTCGGAGAAAATAACGCCCAGCCATCTGGTCTCACAGGTGTGGAGCTGGATGAAAGGTGGTCAGCTTAATTCAAAGCGTTTGAAGGAGCTTAAAGGCAATTCACCCTTGGGGCGTGTATTGGCGGTCGGACTGATCAACTCTAAGCATGGCCGTGACATTATGAAGGAGAGCATTGAAGAGGTGGCGATGCATGAGGTGCATGAGATGGAGCGCTACCTCAGCTCGCTGGGCACGATTGCGGCCATCAGCCCCTTGTTGGGGTTGCTGGGTACCGTGGTCGGTATGATCGATGTCTTTTCTACCATTGTTTTGCAAGGAACGGGCAATGCGGGCGTGTTGGCAGGGGGCATCTCTAAAGCC
>JAYPBG010000263.1:3740-5473 GCA_038124075.1 Gammaproteobacteria bacterium | reverse complement strand
GAGGAGATCAGCGAAGACCTGCTGGATGATGCCCGATCGGTTGTATGGGACGAGGCTGAAAACCGACTTCATGCGCAGAAGGCGCTTCTAGAGCTGATGATGCGCCTATACTTAGAAAAGTAGCAACTTCAACAACAGCAGTACTAAAACGATGGCAAACCGGCAAACAACACGCCTCCAGATACAGAAACAAGCGCATACACTACGAGAACAGACTATTCATGGGTAAATACATCAAAACCGCCTTTATCATCGCCCTACTGCTCAGCCAGGCCTTGACCTTACACGCTAAAAGCGCCGTGCCCGAAAACCTGTCTAACCTAAAATTCACACCTTTAAAGCCAACCAAAGAGCAGGTACGCACCAGCGTCAACATTCTCGATCAGTTGAGCTACCAGCACTACCAAGACATTGATATTGATGATCAACTATCCAGCGTCATGCTGGATCGCTATCTAAACGACCTTGACCCAGCGAGAATCTATTTCTTGGCCACTGACATTCTCGATTTTGAGCAATATCGCATGATCTTTGATGACGCCTTAAAGTCTGGCAATCTCAAACCAGGCTTCGACATCTACAATCGTTATCAGATCCGCGTCATTGAGCGCTTAACCTATGTGATCGAGCTCATTAACACGCAATTTGACACCCTTGATTTCACTAAAGATGAGTTCATCATCATTGATCGAGAAGCCCTTAACTGGCCTAAACGCAAAGTGGATATGGATGAGCTATGGCGCAAGCGGCTCAAAGGGGCGGCATTGAGCCTTGTGCTCGCGGAAAAGCCGCTGCCCGAGATCAAAAAACTGCTGCTTAAGCGCTACAAAAACAAGCTGAATCGTACGTTACAGAATAAATCCGAAGACGCCTTTCAAGCCTACATCAACTCGCTGACTCAATCGTTCGATCCACACACACAGTACTTTTCACCGAAAACCTCAGAAAACTTCAACATCAATATGAGCCTCTCTCTGGAAGGCATCGGGGCGGTATTACAAAATGAAGACGAGTTCACCAAAGTGGTTCGGCTGGTGCCGGCTGGACCTGCTGAAAAAAGCAAGCTGCTCCACCCTGCTGATAAAATCGTCGGCGTCGGGCAAGGCGATGGGGACATTATCGATGTCGTTGGCTGGCGCATCGATGAAGTCGTACAACTGATTCGCGGTCCTAAAGGCACAGAAGTACGCCTGCAGGTCATCGACAGTGAAAGCGAAAGCAATCATGACACAAAAGTGATCACCCTGATTCGAGATAAAGTCAACCTTGAAGAGCAAGCGGCACAGAAACAGGTCATCGAAGTACAGCATGAAAAAAGGCTAAAAAAGATAGGGGTCATCGATATACCGACCTTCTATATTGATTTTAAAGCACTCCACAACCGTGACCCTAATTATCGCAGCACAACGCGTGATGTATCGAAACTGATTCGTGAACTGCTTCGAGAAGGGATCGACGGGCTGATCATCGATTTACGCAACAACGGCGGAGGCTCCCTACAAGAAGCCAACACCCTCCTCGGCCTCTTTATTCAAACCGGTCCAACCGTTCAAGTCAAAGATGATCGCGGTCGCGTTGAGATGATACAAGACGATGACCCTGCCGTGCTCTACAAGGGGCCGCTGGTCGTGATGGTCAATCGGCTCAGTGCATCCGCCTCCGAGATATTTTCGGGTGCCATTCAAGACTACCAACGCGGCCTGATCGTGGGCAGCCAAACCTTTGGTAAAGGG
>JAYPBG010000263.1:0-3730 GCA_038124075.1 Gammaproteobacteria bacterium | reverse complement strand
AAACCGCGGTCAACTGAAAATCACTCAAGCCAAATTTTACCGCATTTCAGGCGAGAGCAATCAACACCAAGGCATCATTCCTGACATCCACTTTCCAAGCCTCTACGATAAAGAGGAGATTGGAGAAAGTGCGCTCGAGAATGCGCTACCTTGGGACCGCATCCGCGCTGCACGGCACAAAAAATATAAAAACATCCCCACACTTGTAGGAAAACTGAACCAAGAGCATCAGAAACGCATTCTACAAGACCCCGACTTCCAACACCTTCTCGATCAAATTGAGCTATCACAAGCACTGAAAGAGACAAACCTGTTATCGCTCAATCAAACGACACGCATTACAGAGCGCAAGGAACGGGAGGCACAGCGGTTAGAGATCGAAAACAGACGCCGAAAAGCGAAGGGCCTACCCCTCCTCGACAAACTTGAGGAGAACGATGAGCCACTGGCAAAACAAGAGCATGGAGACCATAGCGAAAGCGGTAAGAACAGTGCAGCAACGGACTCTAACAAAGACAGCGAAGAGGCACCAGACGCCCTCCTGAACGAAACAGCGAACATTACCGCCGATCTAATCAAACTGCTATAGCTCAGCCGCTATACAGTGGCGCTCATTAAATGACTAAAAGAGAGTGGTACAGATAGAAAAAAAGAGCACAGGAAGAAAAGAGAATGGGCATGAACGGCGCTGAGACTATGAGGGATGCGCCCCCAAAGGCAAAACACCGGAGGCAAAGCGTTGGGGTTGGGCTTAATCTGGCAAAATCACATTCAAAATAGAGGGCAAGCCCATAGTATCAAAGAACTCTTTGACCTCCTCATTGATAATGATTTCTCGCAGCTCCACCTTACAGTTCTTGGCCCTATCCCTTAAAACCAGCAACATACCACATGCTGCACTGTCGAGGTAAACCGCTTCCCTCAAATCTACAGAAACACCAGAGACCTCATCCATGCTGTCCTCATAACATTTAAGAAAACCTGATCGATCAGAATATTGAAAAGAGTCTGTCACAGAAATTGTTAGGTGCTGATTATCGTCCGATCTATTCGAATACACTGCCATAACGCATGGTCCACGCTGTCTTATAGCTATTCTGTCTTATAGCTGTTAGTTACTGAGCATTTACCAGGTGATCTCGCCTGGGCACGTGCTCCTCTACAACAGTATAGGACAACATTTAAACGAACGTGTCTAGGAAACACTTGTTCTCTCAACAATCATATACTCTCACACACTTCCCCTACACTCTCATACATTCTGCAAAAAGTTCTGGCCCAATGTTACCGCCTGTAATGACAACAGCCACCTTGGGCGGTATGCCATCATAACAGGTGAAATCAATTTTCTTATCATAGATCACTGCGGGCCCTGTAGCCGCTGCACCCTCTACTTTTAAACACCCTTCCTCAAACATACGCTTTACTGCGGATTTTATTTTAGATTCATTAACCTCGATCACCTCAACATTTTGATTCAAGCAGATGCGGGTAGGCAAAACGCCTGCACGACCAACGGCAATGCCGCCCGCAATGGTTCTCTTTGGTGCAACCGAAACCACTTCACCTTTTTCAATACTGTTCATTAAACTCGGCATAGCGCTCGCCTGAACACCGATAACACGCACTCTCTTAGGCATAACAGACGCAATGCCTGCAACAAGGCCTCCTCCACCGCTCGGAACGATGATTATATCAATGTCAGGCATCTGCTCTAACAGCTCCAACCCTAACGTGGCCTGACCAGCAATAACATACTTATCATCATAAGGGTGAATCAATTGACAAGCCGCCTCTTTTGACAACTCATCCGCCAAAGCTACAGATGCCTCCAGGGTATCACCCTGTAAGATCACCTCAGCACCAAACCCACGCGTACGCTCCACTTTAGCTCGATCCGTATATTCAGGCATAACAATCTTTGCCTGTTTACCCAATAAGCGCGCAGCCAACGCAACCCCTTGCGAATGATTTCCTGCAGATGCCGCTACAGCCACATCAAAAGGTATACCTAAAGCTTGGTACGCAAGCATGGCATTGAGTGCACCGCGGATTTTAAAGCAGAGCGTCGTAGTCAGGTTGTCCAATTTAAGATAAACCTTGGCTGCATTGTCGGTCTCATACGACAATTGAGGAGAGGGAATCAGGGGTGTTGGTAGACCCACCTTTTCAGCATAAGGTGCGATTCTCTGCTGGGCACGCTGAGCCTCTTGCAGGGGATTCCACACCTTAGCACTATTCACATGCACTTTATCGGTACAAAGGCGCAACGAAGTGGGCGTGCATGCATGACTAAAACAGCGCCTGAATGACAAAGTATTTGACAACAAACCTAAACGGCCATTATAGGTTGGAGCCAACCGGCCCCATTGACCCAGCTGGCCTCCAGCGGCCTGCTTAACAAACAGATTCAACAAAACACAAGTCCTACTTACAACTACTTCATTTTATCAATAAGGCTAAGAATATCTAATGCATACGCCTGACCAGAGTTCGAGATCTGTTGCGGCTCAGTCTTATTGAGCTGATTGAACTCAGCAAGTTGATGTTTGGTCAATGCCAATACAGCCTCTTGATACTCTTCAATTTTCACATCACGCATCAACCTGGATATCCCACCCCCCGTTTCACGGCTCGATGCAAGCGCGTCTAAGCTGTTCCCTAGCTCACTTGACAACACGTTCATCTTTGCATCATAGGCTTCAACAATAGCGCGGTACCGAATTTCATCTTCGGTTGAGAGAGGCAAATACGGCTCATCATTAGAGGGCTCAACACTCAAAGAGGCATTAAACGGTGCGTCTGAAGATAACAAGCTCATTGAAGTATTTGACCGGTCATCATAAACATAAGGCTCTTGATAATACCCTTGATAATAGGCGCCTGTATATGCACCAATCTGATCCCGATACAGGTATATAAATGACGTCAACAACCCTGCTACAACAAATATCCCTATATATCGCTTCACACGTGCCCCTCTCGCTTCCTGCTCTCTCTTACAGCGCCCTCTTATTCCGGCTATAGCTGCTTGACAAGTACTGTACCCTCTAAGATTACTGATACTTCATCGTTTAAACCTAACACGATCAATATGGACATCTTAATATTAACCCATTGCACTACGCAAGCCCTAGACAGCCCTAGACAGCCGTTTTTAAATCACTTAGCCCCGGTTCAAACGTGTTGAAAAAAAGTGGAGGGTGCGCTATTTTACCTATACATTACACCACCCCTATTCCCCTCAACCCCCTTCATCAAGCAGTTCATATGAAGTTTTTAACATCGACACACACAATACCCACGAACTCGGCGATCAGACAGCCACATGCTCCGCACTACGCCCACTGCTCACCTATTCCATCGCGCTCAGTCAACACCTGCCCGCCCAAAACTCACCCCCTCCATGCTCGGCCGATGCGCCACCCCCTAAGATACACAACTCAACGGCACCTCAGCTCAGGTGATCATGCCGACACAGCCTCAAACAACCCTTCCCAGAAAACGGAGCAACCTCGCTGCCAGCTATCAGAGACACTGTCACCTTTTGCTCAGCTCGGCGCCCACAGCAATGTCACACAGCATATGACACTCCATGCGGCTATAGAGGCTATTCAAAACACACTCAATGATCACAACAACGACCACGGCAACGGCAACGGCAACGGCCTCATCATCTCAGGCCGGATAAAATCCAAAAAATCCCAACTTGGAAAATATCTGAAACGAA
>JAYPBG010000262.1:0-5521 GCA_038124075.1 Gammaproteobacteria bacterium | reverse complement strand
CAGTTTGGCGGTGGTCGGGCTGGAGAAAAAGCTTCTTTTGGCATCACTGAAGCTGACCCCATTGCTGCCGCCGGCTTAGATCGAATGGTGAAGGAATACCACAAGCTGGGCAATTATCACCCAAAAAGAGGTTACTTAGCCGGCCCAGCGTGCCACTCGGTTAAAGTTAAAGTGGTTGATCAATTTTTTATTGAAAAAGAGGTTGATTGCATTGGTGAAATCCTTGTTTCTAGTCCACAAGTATTAACCCACTACATCGACCCTAAAGTCACGGAGAAGAACAAATTTTGGGATGCACAAGGGGTGTTATGGCACAAAACAAAGAACAGAGGCTGCCTCGACCGTGAGGGCAACCTATGGATCACCGGACGCATCGGTGACGAGGTTACCTGCCAAACATCAAAAGGGACACTCACGGTGGACCCATACCCTGTAGAAATTACCATTGATAAGATAGAGGGAATACGTAAATCCACCCTCATACAGTTCCATGCCGACTATAACCCAATACTGTTCTGTGAATTAAACTACGGCACCCAATCTGAACCTATTCTAAAACAGATCTCTCAAGCACTGCGCCAAATGTCAGGCATCACCTGTTTCGTTCACTTTATTGACCGAATGCCATTGTCTAGCCACCACAGCAGCAATATTGATCGGCATCAGCTAAGAAAAAAAGCGCTGATCAGCAAACATCGATACCTGACGCACTGTTACAGAGGCGCCTAAACCACACTTCACACAATACCTCAACCCCGCGCTTCAGCCCCCTCTTCAGACATAGAGGCCAGCACAATAGCCGCTGGCCCAAGCCCACTGAAAATTAAACCCCCCCAGCCAACCGGTCACATCCAAAACCTCTCCAATAAAATAGAGCCCATCCACACGCTTCGCCATCATTGTTTTCGAACAGATGCCATCCGTATCTACACCACCGCGCGTCACCTCAGCGGTCCGATAGCCCTCAGTACCTGAAGGGACAAGGGTAAAGTGATGGATATGCTCAACCAATGCTTCAATCTCTTTGTCACTGTACTGATTAACCGGCTTATTACTGACACCCAGAGAAGCGGCCAACGATACCCACTTCTCAGCAAAGCGCTTAGGAAGAAATTTTGAGAGCGCATTTTTCAACTCAGCACGGCTCTTTTCACGTTTCCACTGATGCAGCAGCGCTTTAATATTTTGGCTAGGTAAAAAATCGATGGTTACTTCTTCTCCATAATTCCAATAGTTAGAGATTTGCAAGATACTGGGACCACTTAGCCCCCTATGCGTAAAGAGCAGTGAGTCAAAAAATGAGTACCGACCACAGGATACCGTTACAGGCATTGCGACACCCGCCAACGACTTTGCAATATCCAACCATGAACCGTGTAATGTATAAGGGACTAAAGAGGGCGCTGTCTCAGTACATAAGAGCCCAAACTGCTTTGCCAGTTCATAGCCAAAACCTGTGGCACCCATCGTGGGAATTGAGAGGCCTCCTGTCGCCACAACGAGCGATTGGCAACGATGGGCTCCCTGCTCAGTTTCTACAAGAAAGCGCCCATCGGTACCACCTGTTTCATCTTTTTCACACCCCACCACCTTGCACTGCGTATTAATAGAAACCCCTGCATGATGACACTCTTCCAACAGGATATTCACAATATCTTTGGATTTATTATTACAAAACAGTTGGCCTTTCTCTTTCTCATGGTAAGCCACACCATACCGCTCAACCAGCTCAATAAAATTCTCAGATGTATAACGACTCAACGCTGACTTACAGAAATGTTTATTGTTAGAGATGTAGTTACCAGGTTGGACATCCAAGTTTGTAAAGTTACACCGCCCACCTCCCGACATCAATATTTTTTTACCTACCTTATTGGCATGCTCTAAGAGACAAACACGGCGGCCTCGATACCCAGCGGTTGCCGCACACATAAGGCCCGCAGCCCCACCACCTATAATCACAACATCGATCTCATCTGCGCTCATGGTGACACCCTCTTTAATTTATTAAAAAATGGACCCAAATACTTGCGCCATAACCTAAAGCAATGATCGGTGTCCATTTCAAATGACTAAAAAAGGTATAATGTCCTCGCGCCTGCCCCATCAAGGCCACTCCGGCCGCAGACCCAATCGAGAGCAAGCTGCCACCCACACCCGCTGTTAAGGTCACAAGCAGCCACTGATGCTGAGACATCTCTGGCTCCATTGTTAAAACAGCGAACATAACAGGAATATTATCCACGAGCGCAGACAAAATACCGACTAAAATATTGGCTTGTGTGGCACCAAATTCTCCATAGAAAAACTGCGATGCAAGGCTTAAATAGCCTATAAAACCAAGCCCACCCACAGCCATAATAACGCCGTAGAAAAAAAACAGCGTATCCCACTCTGCTCGTGCGATGCGGCTGAAAACATCAAAATCATAGCGGTTATCGGTCGAGCCTGGGGGGTTATCAGTACCTTGCACCCAGCTGTGCGCTTTACGGCGCAAATAGTAGCCATAGAATTTAAGGTACGCGAGCCCCGTCATCATACCAAAGACTGGCGGTAAATGAAGAAGAGTATGGAAACTGATCGCGGTTATAATAGTTAAGAGGAAGAGCCCCATCATCACCATTCCACCAAATTTAATGACAGGTGTTTCACCTTCCATGGCGATGGGTCTACCCTGGGGTAAAGAAAACTGTATGAATACAGCAGGCAGAATATAGTTAACAACCGAAGGGATGAAGAGTGTAAAAAACTCGGAAAACTCAACAATCCCTTTCTGCCATACCATCAGGGTAGTAATATCGCCAAACGGACTGAATGCACCACCTGCATTTGCAGCAACGACAATATTAACACACGCAGGCGCTACAAATGTAGGCTTATCGGCACCAACAGCTAAGATAACAGCACACATGATTAATGCCGTTGTTAGATTATCAGCTATAGGCGAGATAAAAAAGGCGAGCACACCCGTCAACCAAAAAAGCGCTTTGTAGCTCAGCTGCCTCTGAATAAGCCAGTGCCTCAATGCATCAAATACACCACG
Organism: Gammaproteobacteria bacterium; assembly: GCA_038124075.1. GTDB lineage: Bacteria > Pseudomonadota > Gammaproteobacteria > Pseudomonadales > JAYPBG01 > JAYPBG01. Next base: position 2,478 of record JAYPBG010000262.1, on the reverse strand, counting down.
TTCTAACATCGCATTGATATAGGTCATCGCGACCAATAAAAAGAAAAAGAGCTCAGCATACTCTAGGAAGTTATGCCGAATGGCTGTGGTTACCAAATCAGACTGTTGATGCTGCTGATAAACCGCAGCGATCAACACCCAAATAATGCCTGCTGCTAAGAGCACCGGTTTAGATTTTCGCAGATGCAGCTTCTCTTCAAAAATGACCAGAACATAGGCCAATGAAAAAATCAGAATCGCTGTAAAACCGACCCAATGTTGAGTCAAATCTAAATGAATACCGACGGTTGAGGCCGATGTGCCTGCAAAAGTATTCGAAGCAGGAATTAAAAGGAGTAACAGTACCTTAAACAGTGCGGTACACGTCGTCCGAAAAAAAAACATAAAATAATAAAAGTCATCTCTATCCTGTTCTGAATTCAGATAAAAGTTTTTTTTAAACATCGGTTTCACAATCCTTAGTATGTCAATCTTCTCAAATAAGGGCGAAGTAAACAGATTATATACAGGCACATTATAAGCACCTCATCCAACCAATCAAGATCAACTTATTCCTGCCGTAATATAGATAGATTACTTGACGCTTCTAAAGCGTACAGTTTATGACCGCTAAGTGAATATTTTCTCTCAAAGAGCGTCATGGGAGCCACTAACTTGGAAGGCAGCATCTCTACACTGGTCCGAATACCCGTTACCCAATGCCAACTTAATGCAAACTCATCCATATACGTTTTCCAGTTACTTCTCACAACCGTCTGATCAGATAAATTGGGTAAAACAGGAAAGACAGGGTGGCCATGCCAACGCCTTTTAAGGTGAACCGATTTAGGCCATGGGTTCGGATAGAGCATATAGTGCGCTTTAAACATTATTCGCCGCCTATCATCAGACCCATAGAGGCATAAACGCCAGAAATCCTCGCAATTGGTTTGCAAGAGCAGTACATTATTTAATTGCTCTCGTTTTGCTTTATTGAGTCGATGCGCTGATTGGTCAATACCTACCACCAGTGAATCTGGGAAGCGCTGCGCCAGCAAGTTCGTACTCATGCCTGTGCCACAACCTGAATCCAATATCAAGTTTCTATAATGGTGCTTATTTAAGTGCTGAAGTAGGGTATTATAGGCAACAAGATTGTGCTGTTGAAAAGGCTTTTGATAGTGGCTGTTTATGTGCTTGATGACGGTTGACTGAAGCCGATGATGGATACCGCTCTGACTCGAGCTCACCTCCCGAATGTTATACATGTACATATTTTACCCTTTCCTGCCTTTCTTACTGTTTTACCCTGTTCACCTACCGCAATACTGGCAAGCGATAATGCCTCAAAATAGAACAACATTCAATCACCGATAGACTCAACGATCAACTTATGCTTTGTTTAATATTCAAAATAGCGCGTATGAATGTTAAGCTAAACGAGGGTCATCTATAAACCTGAAGGAGAGCCTGTGCCCATAGACCTTTCAGATACCCTCGTGATCGGTATCACAGCAACAGCCCTGTTTGACCTTAGTGAAGCCGATGCCGTATTCCGCTCTGAATTTTCAGAAAACCCTTCGCAAGCGATCGTCAACTACCGCCAATACATGCAAGCACGGGAGTCAGAACCCCTCGAGCCTGGAACAGGTTTCCCCCTGGTCAAAGCGCTGATCTCTCTTAATCAATTTCAACCAGAAGGCGAGTCACCGCTCATTGAGATTGTCATTATGTCACGAAACAGCCCTGAGACTGGTATTCGCGTCTTTCATAATATTCGGCACCAGAACCTGAGCATCGTACGATCGGTATTCACAGGAGGCGAATCGGTCGTTGACTATCTCGACGCCTTTGACGTTGATCTCTTTTTAACAACCAACCCGCGCGATGCACAGAAAGTAATAGACAGCGATACATGCGCCGTCGCCATTGTAAAAGAGCCACCCAGCGCCCTGCCCAATATACCCGAAGAGCAAGTACGCATCGCCTTTGATGGAGATGCCGTCCTATTCAGTGAAGAGAGTGAGATCGTCTATAAAGCAGAAGGGCTTCAGACCTTCCAAGCCGTAGAAGATCGCGAGCGTAACAACCCAATGAATGACGGTCCCTACGCGACCCTTTTAAAAAAATTATCGCGACTGCAGGAACGGTTGCCACACCAAGTTGAGTACTCGCCCATTCGTATTGCCATAGTCACAGCACGCAGCAGTCCAGCTGAAATGCGTGTCATTAACACACTGCGTCACTGGGGCGTCTATGTTGATGAGATATTTTTTCTCGGTGGACTGAATAAATCAAAAGTGTTACGCGCCTTTAATCCACACATTTTTTTTGATGACCAGGATACACACCTTGACTCTGCCTCACCCCATGTCCCTTCAGGAAAGGTACCCTATAAGAGCAGTTCGGCACTGCATAAACAAGCTCAACTTAAAGAATAAGATCACTTGGATTCAACTCGTAAGTGCAACAATTCATACAGCTAGCGTAGAAGGCTAA
>JAYPBG010000261.1:1797-5525 GCA_038124075.1 Gammaproteobacteria bacterium | reverse complement strand
TGAAGAACGAGACTGCCCTAGGCGCAGGGGGGGCCAGGCAGGCCCCACTTTTCTCATGACTCATTCAGAGTGCTCCTCAAGGTAGGCCAGAAGCACCTCAGCTAACTTGTCGAAGTTTTGAGGGCTGTTGCCTGAAGCAGCTACTTTAATGTTAAGGCCACCATCGTTGGTTTGAGTAAGCAGCAACGTTGAACCATTTTTACTGCTGTAACGTTGGGAAGGCGATTTACGTTGTCGACCGAGCACCTTGTCACGAAGACTTTTTGGGCTAAGGCCCTCTCTTATCTGTTCTGCAAGTTCAATCAAGCGTTCACTGTTTTTAGGGTCACGCGCCAAGGACTCAATGGTTTGAGCAGTATTGATGCTGATATTAGACATAGGACCAATCGCATTGGCAACATCCAATGGGATTTTTGAGTAGGCTGTGAGATTTTTAATGTAAGATTCATTACGGCCGATGGCTAAGCTAAGCTCCCGCTTACTTTTATACACGCCCTCATTTAGGATGTTCTGAAAGCTGATACTGCGTGCCCAGCTGCTGATATTCTCACGCTGCTCATTTTCACCAAACATTAAAGCAAAGGCACGTGCATCTGACAGAGCATCACGTGTCATCAGAATCGCTTTAACGGATACGCCCGCTAATCGGCAGGCACTTAGGCGGCGGCAACCGAAAATATACTCATATTTAATCTGTCCATCCGGACGAGCAAGCGGCCGAACTAAAATGGGTGTACTCTGTCCGTTGTGTTTTATATCATCTGATAACTCTTCTATGCCCGCAATCTCATTTACAGGGCGGTCTGCAAATTGCCAAGGACGTACCGTTGAAGGGTCCAGTTCGATAATGGTATCGTGACACGACTCTTCAGAGGGTTGAAGATTTTGGTTGAGATTTGGATTATTATGACGCTTTGTTTTCCGTGATCTATTCCGGTGATTTTCAGTTTTAACCTCTTCGTTGACTCTACTGTCTTGACCTTGACGGCCTTTGATTGTGCTCTCTTGTTTAGAGGGTAACTCATTAGAGGGGGGTACAAGATCGGTGCCCTCATTGACAGATAACGTACTGGTGCAAGGTGGCGTTATGGCATGACTACTCGTGTCTGCAGGAGAGGTCGATTCTGTGGGGTTGTTATCACTGAGATCATCCGACGCGAGTATTTTGTCGATATCACCGTTATGAAGAAGGCTCTCAAGCGCAGATACTTTCCGGCTCATCCTGTTTGCTCTCCGTCTGTTTTGAGATCGACTCAGTTTCCCAGATGCTTTTAAAGGTAGAAACAAGCTCACCATTAATGGCGTCCATAAATGTTAGGGCGCGAGTGAATGCCTGTTTATCGCCTCTGATGTTGCTCTTAGTGACATCGTACAGAATGCCTAGATCATTAAGGGCACGGTCTAAGGCAATGGTTCTAACCATTGTGTTGTTAAGGACAAAGTCACCGTATATGGCTCTAAGCCCATTGGTGATGGGTGTGGATTCACTGTTTTGTGGGTCATTAGTGATCAAAATACGGAAAAGGCGGTTTACATCGGCATCAGCTTGGGCGCGCTGACGGCTCATGCTGATCTCATGCAACATGTTCAAAAAGGCATTGGATGAACCAAATGAGAGCATGTTGGGTGTAATGGGCAGAATGTAGCTGTCTGCGCAGAAGAGGGCATTGAGTGCCACTGCCTCATGATTAGGGGGGCAGTCGAGAATAATAACATCGTAGTTATCAGAGATGGTATTGAGGGCTGACTGCAATCGTGTCAAAGGAGAGCCCAGTTTTTGATTATTGTTGAGCGTATTTTGATGTAAGTTGACGTTGGCTGCGGCTAAACTTAAACCGGCAGGAATCAAATCAAGGCCATGATAGTGAGTCTGTCGTATAAGATCCTTTATGACATAAGGGTCATCAAGGAGTGCATCGTATATGCAGGCGTCATCATCCAAGTCGAGCGAGGGGATGAAACCCATTGTGAGGGTGGATGAGGCTTGTGAATCGAGATCCACCAGCAGTGTACGCAGCCCCTGAATGGCACAATAGGCAGCCAGGTGCGTAGAGTGTGTCGTCTTTCCTACGCCACCTTTAAACATGGTCATAGCAATGGTAAAAGGTTTGAGATGAGCGGGTCTCTCGATAGAGCCGTTGAAAAAGCCACGGTTACACGCCTTGCGTATGGTTAAGATATCACTCAGCGTGTAATCTTTTTTGTTCTTATCTTGAGGCATGGGCTCATCATACTGCAGATGACCAAATTTCTCCTTGTTGCGAATGGTTGTGCGTGAAATGCCTGTGATGCGGGACACATCGGCCAGCGTGAACTGTCGAGTGGGCTTACGGTATTCTGGATGATTCAGTGCACTCTTTACCTTACGAATGGTGTTAAGACCGGCATTCGCTAGTTTGTCATAGACATTTATCTGGTTTTGAATATTGCCCAACCCATATCGTTGCATAAAATGTACCCTATACCTTAATTAGAAGACGTGTTAGTTGAAACACTCTCTATATGATATACGTAGTGGATTCGTTTTCAAGGTGTGTTTCAAAAAAAAGGCCAAACACTTTAAAAAAATAACCAACTGACTTTTAATTGTTCAATATGTTTGCTTGGGTAGTTTCAGGAGGGAAGGATTTTATAGAAAATAGGCTATAAAGGTTTAGTTTACCCTTGTTGCTGCTACCCTTTAGGAATAGGTATTCTTAATGTCTCAGATATAGGTTGAGCACATATCGACCCCCGGAGAGAAAGCATGAGTAAGGCTTTGCACATTGATGAAGAAGAGCTGATAAAAACGTTGAAGCCCATTCAAATTCCCCCGCAACCAGAACTGCTCATGGAGATTGAAGCCGCAGGGATGGATATTAACCGTGTTGCTGCTGTCGTAGGGTCTGATTCCAGTGTGGCAGCATCCGTATTAAAAACCGTTAACTCCCCTTTCTTTGGTATTGCAAGTGAGGTAACCGACATTAATCAAGCCACGGTATTGCTCGGTTTGGAGTATGTAAAAAATATCGTCAATGCCATCCTTATTCAAAGCGCATTTAGCAGTAATGCATTGGAGCAGCTGGCGACGTTTTGGCAGTCGACAAATGATGTGGCCGCCGCTGCAGCAATCGTCGCTAAGCAGTGCGGCTGCTGCTCTGACAGTGAAGCTTATCTCTTGGGCCTCTTTCATAATTCTGGTATGCCACTGATGCTCATGAAGCATGAAGATTATATGAAAACGGTCGGGCGCTCCTATGCAATTGCCGGTGAGAATCTAACGTGTTTGGAGAATCATCAATATAACGCTAACCACGCTGTCGTCGGGTACTTTATATCGAGAACATGGAATCTTCCGAAAAAGATATCATTAGCCATCAGAGATCATCACAATCGTGATATTCTCACCAAGCTGACCAGCAGTCAAGATATGGATATGGCATATCTTTTGGCGACATTAAAAATGGCAGAGCATTTGACAGAGGAGAATGAAGCCCTTGGCTCTGGTCGCAGTGATGAGAGTTTCGAGTGGGAAGAAATTCGAGGCACTGTTATGGAGCTCCTGGGTCTCAGTGAAGAAGATCTAGCCAATTTACAGGATGCAGTCAACGAGCAGCTGGGGTGTGGGCATTAAGATTGGACGCTTGGTGTATTGGCGGGAGTGGTGCGTTCTATGATGACGGCTGTTCCGACACCGGCACCGCCTCCGATGGCTGCCAGGCCATAACGCAGGCTGAGGCGCTCTAGAT
>JAYPBG010000261.1:0-1787 GCA_038124075.1 Gammaproteobacteria bacterium | reverse complement strand
CCCTGTTGCACCCAACGGGTGCCCAAGTGCGATCGCACCACCCGATATATTGATCTTATCCATGGGTATGTTCAGCTGGTGCTGGAACTCTACCAGGCTGCTGGCAAACCCTTCATTTACTTCAAATAGGTCGATTTGATCGGCGCTGAGCTGAGCATTTTTCAGAGCCATATGGGCCGCATCGATATGTGCTGTAATCATAATGATCGGGTCGGCGCACGTGGAGGCCATGGCGATAATACGTGCTCGAGGTCGAAGCCCGAGCCTGTTCCCTGCTGATTGGCACCCGACCAATAAAAGTGCCGCTCCATCGACCTGTTGTGGGCAGTGCGCAACGGTATGGCGTGCCACTATTTTGTTGTTACTGTCGTCTTGAATGTTCCCTGTGAGACCCGCTTTATGAAGGCGCGCTTTGGCTTGACCGGTGAACGGCGTTGAAAAGATCGGTTTTAAGCTATCGAGTGCCTGCTGGTTGAGCTGTTCGCGTGGGCCTTCGTCGGCGGTTAACAGCTCCTTGTCTTTCGTGTCGTTGATTGGAATGATGGAGCTTGAAAATCGCCCCTCTTTTTGAGCCAGAAGGGCATTGTGGTGTGAGCGTAATGTTATAGTATCCAGCTGACGGCGTGTCATCTTACGCAGTGCAGCCAACAGGTCTGCGGCTGCGACCGGTGGAAGGTAGCCGGTTTTGTGGGCTACATGAGGATCGCTGTACCAAGGGCCCTTGTCGGAGTAAATCGGGACACGTGACAGTGACTCAACACCGCCAGCAAGGACTAACCTGCTCTGCGATGCCTGAATCATTGCACATGCCTGTTGCAGTGCTGTCATGCCTGAGCAGCAGAAGTGGTTTAAGGTGAGACCATTAATATGCTGGGGTAGGCCGTGGTAGAGAAGGGCTGTTTTAGCGAGATTAGCACCCTGCTCCCCCACTTGATCGACGATGCCAAGATAGAGCATCTCAACCGCCTCAAGGTTATCTATACCTGTGCGCTCTATGAGGGCTTTAAACAGAGGACCTAAGAGCTCAATGGCGGGCAGTTGGGCAAGTGCCCCCTCTTCTTTGGCCAAACCACGCGGTGATCGTACGGCGTCAAATATCAATGCATCCATGGTCTATTTTTTGGTTATCCGTCTCTGTGTACCCGATTGTCCAACCAGCAGGCATGAAAACCGAGCGGTATGCGTTGTGGAATATGAATGCGTGCTATTGGGCCTTGGTTGAGGTGGTCTGCTCGAAACAGGTGGGCTTCCGAGTGGGTTGCACCTCGCTCGGTAACGAAGGTGATGACATACCCTCTATTCTCATCAGCAGGGTTGTTACGCTCTTGGCTGGGTGAGAGATCAGGGATAAAAGGGGCTTCACTGCAGCTAAAGGCTTCAGGGTAACGCCAATGGTCTCGCAAGCCAGAATGGTTATCATAGCCATAGAGGCCCTGAAAACGGAGTGTTGAACGTGGGTCAATATCCATATGCCATGAAAATCGGTTGGGTTTGGTAAGCCAGCGATCGTTCACGGTGGGGAATTCGCTGTTGCGGTCATCAAGTGGACCTTCTTTAAGTTGTCCTGTGTTCAGATCGAACTCCCAGCGATAGAAGCGAGCATCAAGCTGTAAATTTTTATAGAGACGTTCGACTTCAGACTCGTGTCCACTACGGGTGGGAATGGGCTCTTTTACAAAGCAGCCGGTCATAATGATTTTAGAGCCCTTTTCCCAGGCATTGATGGTGTGATAACAGGGCTGTCCCACCTAATTCGCTATTGACATAGCCTAAACGATATGTATCTA
>JAYPBG010000260.1:5132-5589 GCA_038124075.1 Gammaproteobacteria bacterium | reverse complement strand
CCACCACCCCATCAAATCCATTGATATGATTGGCCTGTAGCGAGGTGTATCTTTTATAACCGCTATAATATACATGCAAAAATAGGATATTTATAGATCATTTAACTGTATATAAACACAAAAATAATTTCTGCCGGCCATGCGTGTCTAAGACACTGATTTCAACTTTTTCTTTCCTTGCAGTAGGTCCAGCCATGACTTGAGGGCGTTCCCTCTGCAAACGGTTTTAATTTCAACTCTACCATCTTGATGAACTATAATTTCTGTTTTCACCAAGCGCCCATGAAGGTAGTCGCAATAAAATTTGAGGGTGCCTCTTTCGAATTTCAAGCACTCCATCATATCCTCTAATTTTAAATAGGCTCCCTCTATGTAGTCAATATCTGATTTCCCTCGTGGAGCTGCATCTTTGAAAGATAGGTTGGCAAGCGTATAGATAAAACCAAAGGCTCCCCAC
>JAYPBG010000260.1:0-5122 GCA_038124075.1 Gammaproteobacteria bacterium | reverse complement strand
GCCTGTAGTGATGTGTATCTTTTTTCCCCGGAGGGTGTAAGTTATTATGCGATAGATCCTTCAATTTCTTCGTAGCTTAATTCTAAAATATTTTTGTTTGACGATTCATTAAACATAATTGCTTTATCTTCTAACTCGATCATGTAATGTAGCCCGGCATCAGTAATGAAATGCCAAGATATTACTTCTTCGCCTTGATATTCAAAAGAGGGATCGCCCATGGTTATATCTAAAAGTTCTTGTCCTGCAGCATGGCAGAGAGCCAAAATTACCTGTGTATATCTAGGCATTTCACTCTGAGAAGCGGCAATTCGCTCCTCTTTATCAGGAATCGCTTTACCTATTTCCTCAACATGTTGTTGGATCTCCGTTTCAGATAGAGCTTGTAGTTTCGGATGAAATCTTAACCAGTTATAGTTGTAATCTAGTATATTCTCTATATCTTGTAGATGATGGAACTCATCGTTCAGTTGGTTTAAGAAGTCTCGCTCTGGATTGTCTCCCCAAGGCGGATTATTGAAAAATTTCTCCATTCCCTCTGACCCTAGCTCATTACAGAGGTTGATCATTTTTTCAAACATGTCGGCGTTTTTGACAGCACCCATATCTTTTAGGCCATTATAGATAAAATCTATAATGACCTGGTCTGCTGAGATGTTAGAAATAAACTGTGCAAAACCTCCATTGTTGATTTGCAACAAATAGGCATCAACATAATAGCTTTTAAGTGCATCGGCCGGCATCTCGTCTGTTGTCAGTGTTTCATTAAAAAGAGCATTAACGTATTGAATGTTTGATAAAATCAAATCATATTTTTCTTCGCTTTCAAGGCTCTCTTTCGAAATTATTAAGTTGTCTAAATGCATGACGAATCCTATTGAATTTGTTTGGGTGTTTAATATGTATTGCTTCAGTTGGAAATTGACTTTCACATATCGCTTACACCAGTCGTAGTACCGGCTTTTGTTTAATGACATCCTTGTCAACAGATCCGCTTTGGATAGCCCCGTATTGTCTGACCAGTACTGCGCAAAGTCAACTACCGCGTCTTGTTTTTTCGGCTCTATCCATTCTGATCTTTAAGACCAGTCTCTTATTTATGCTGACGAAATACCGAAAAATGTCAATTTCAGAATCTAAAATCGAGAGGTTTTGATTTTGAGACCACTCATATCACTGAGCCTGATGAGTTACATGATCTCATGACGCTTACAGTTATTGCTGCCTGTTGGTGTTATAGTGTTGGAGAGTGGTGAATAGCCCGACAGAACCTCCACATCAAATCCCTTGAAACTACTGCGCTGTATATATATTGAACGCTATTTCAGTATATTGAGTACCTCCTCGAGCTCTTGATTGATGACGTCGTTAATGTCAATGGATCGAACAGCGTGGCTACCAATAAATTTGATATTAGAGTTGTTGATTAATCCCGTTTTAATTGGCTGTCGATCGAGGGGGCAGCTGTCACTTTGAGCGTACCACTGTTCTATACACTCTTTATGGAATGAGTGGTTGCACTCGAGCGTTACTATCTCTTGGTGCTGTTTTTTGGTGCCTGTTTTATCATCTTTAATGGGGATGATATCTTGTAAACAAATTGCACACTGTCTGTTTTTTGATGGTGATCTTAGTGCGTCGGAAGAATGCATGGGATTCTTTTTCTTTGGAGAAATGATTTTAGGAAGTTGTGTATGATCTCTATCTGATTGGTTAGAACGACTGTTTGTGAGAACATTTTCAGACCTAGATTCTCTGTTTACACCTCTGTTTGGAGCGCTTGTTTCGAGGGTTTTGCTCATTACTTTCATAGTGATTGCCCGATTTGTTTGAGGGCAATCACTATAAAGGATGCAGAGGTGTAGTTCAACTAACTTTTAACCTTATAGTCATATTTTCTTTTATTCATGTTCTGCTAGCATCTGGTCTAGCTTTTCCCGAACAGACTCAAGAGTCGCGCGTTGATCAGTCTCGATAGTAAGCATATCTTGAAAAAGCTGCACGAATTCGTCACTTAAGTTCAATGTTTCTGGAATGGATACGATCATGGTCTTATCTTTACCTTCGCTATTTTTATCCCCTTGTCTGAAATCGATGATAATGGCATCACCAGCCCCTTCGGGACGTTGGTCATTTACGATTACTTCTGTATCACGCGCTTCTGTAAGCAGCGTTATGTACTTTCGATCATATAATCCGAGCTCCGCGGGAGCACCCTCATTGTAATGCAGTTTGTCGCAGCCTGATATTAGCTCTAATAGAGTGATACCCAGAGAGAAAACGTCACTTTCTAAAATGGGACCATTCGCCGCCAGGGTTGATTCTTCAGACGAAATAGCGTATGCAGTTTCAGGTGACATGTATCGGACTGTTCCGACCCAGTCGGACGCTGCTTTTACCAATGCATTAGCAATTACTTGGCGTCCATTGCTTCCTTTTTTTTCTAGATTTTGCAGGTAACTATCACCTCGAAGTGCATCGAAAATGTGGTTTCTTGTTTCGATCATTAATGGCATGTATATTTCTTTTGTCAGACGGCCGCTGGGTAATGCGTCAATTAAATTTAATTGATAGTCTGTGCGCGCTTCATTGATCTGAAATAGTATATTTTCAGGTTTGATATCGCGATGGGCAATATTTTTATTATGCAAAGGCGTAAGTTGGTCGACCAATTTTTTACAAATTCTTAGGCGCCCTCTCTCATCTTCAACAAAGTGTTTTAAATCGGTATTCATCTTGTTGTCTTTAATCGTCTGCTCTCCTTTGTAGGGCATTTTGGTAATGATTCGAAGCTGATAAGTCCGACGGCTAAGCGCTATGATTTGATTATTGTCTTTACCGGAGACCCTTGAATCTAAAGCGGCCCGAATAATGCCCTCATCGTAATTACTTGGTATTTCAATTTTTAAAACCGTATTATCGTTAATGCGGTAGACGCTGCCAAATGAGCCATTCCCAAGTTTTTGGACTGGATTCAAAGACCGTGTAATCGAGTCGAGCTCGTCTTCGGTGATTCCAAGTTTTGTGGCTGTTTCACTTCTTTTTAAAATGGGTCTTGAGAGATCTTTGGATGCGGTCTTCATATGCGGTGGTTGGTGATCCAAAGGTGACGGGTGGTGGCTAACTTGCTGAATCAGCTTGGTACTCTTGATGTCTACGCTGCTGGTTCGTGTATTGAAGGGTGTTCTGTTCTGCTGTAATTCAATAGGAGAAGAGTGTCTAATAGAAGAGTTTGTGATTGTCATGCTGGTTAAACCTTTAGTAGTTAATTGATTTTATTAATTTTCTTAAATATAAAGTTATGAGTCGGGTTTATAGTAACACAACAGAAGATTAAACATATAGAGGAATAAAATAAACAAAGGGTTGTTAGCCTGTATCAGGCCTTTATTTTTTGGTATATACATTTTATTGTAAATTCTCTGTTTAAAAATAGGAGGGGGTAAATTGTAATAACGATGCCCTAAAGGTGAAAACGGTCACGACAGTGATGGGCTCATACTAATTAAAAAAATAATTAATGCTCGGTCCGTCCATATTCCAGCAGCAGATCATAGCTGCATTCGCTATGCCTGAAAAAGATAGGAAAAATATGATCAAATAGATAAGATAGCGCATGTTAAAACTCTAACGGCGGTCGGCTATGGCTATATTGTCCAACCTGCACACTGAATATACCCAACTTTGTCTTTACGCATCTAACCTAAGGCTATATGATCATCGAAAGGCGATTAAGCTTCGAAAAAATTGGATTATAAATCACCTTAACCCATTAGGTATATTTCTATGTTTATAAACATGAAAAGTGCCGCATTGTCCATGCTTATGTTACCCGGTGTGAATCGATTGCATCAATCACCCTGCGATTTTGGTCAAGCAGGTCTGGACGGTACTTCAACTGCGTTTGGAGTTAACACTCAGCCCACTCAGTCCTCTCTGGCACGATGTTCAACAGGATACACCACACTGGTTCAACCAACAAAACAGACAAGATTGTCAGGCCCTACATTAAGCCGATATATTCTCGAGGAGATCCAGGCGGTCAGGCGTTTAAGACCTAAGTATGATCTTAGAATGACACATCAACAAAAAGTGCTATATGACCGTAAAGCAGCGGCCATTGCTGAAGCTGTTTATGATCAATTTTTCGCTTATGGTGAACCGATTAATATCAGAGAGGTTATTTCTGGCATCAGTCAATACAAAAAACAACTCCACTTTCCCAATATTCCAGAAAATCACTGTCATCTTAAAGACCCCATTCATATTCGCGATAATATTTATCACACATCGCAACATTTTAAGTCATTTAATTACGCCTTAATCTCTGCGCTTAGAAAAGGTGTGCGCACAGAGTCTGGTGCAGTTGAGCTCAAAGAAGCTTTCATTACCGGCGCCAACCCTGTTTATGTTGTACTTAAACGTGAAGCGCATGATATACTTCAAACGGTTATTCGACAAAGATATCAACTCTCGTTGGAACACCAAAAAACGACTTATCCCATGCTCTACACGACACAGTTCTCCCCCTCCTCAACTGGGCTTTCGTATGACTGGATCGCAACCCTTCCACACTACTCTATTGAGCGCACCTCGTTAATGCCTTGTGCACAAGATAAGGCGGTTAGAACAATATACAATCGTGGTGCTCTCATTGAGTGGGATCATGGTGCATTGCCAGATGACGTATTGCGTCCCAGCAGTGATTTTCTGGTCGATCAGATCAACGCTCTTATCGATGATATCGTTTTTGGTCATTTTGACGGAGATGAAGCGTTCAGAACGCTTTTCATTAAAACCAAATATCTTATGTCACTCCCTTTTTCAGTAGAAGGTGAATTCGGCACACAGTTTAATAATATCGTCATACTGCAAGCGCTGCGTTATTTTTCAGAGAGATACCATGGTGTACAGTATGATGCCTCTTTGGCTCATGCAACGGCATACCCTGATGGCACCCTTGAGTTTCCTGAATACAGAGCGGTTCACGGCTGGTCTCAATTCTTAAAGTCACACGATTGATATTAAAGATCTTTTTTACCGTTCTTTTACTCCGTGCAGACTGAGAACTATAGTGGACCCCAAAAATGAGACACCAGGGTAAAATAGAGAAATGTTAACC
>JAYPBG010000259.1:0-5596 GCA_038124075.1 Gammaproteobacteria bacterium | reverse complement strand
CCCCCCCCCCCCCCCCCCCCCCCCCCCCCCCCCCCCCCCCCCCCCCCCCCCCATTCAGATTGATGGCACAGTCAATGGAAATATTATTGCTGAGCCTGAGTCGGATGAATCCTTGGTAAGGATCACGCGTGGTGGGCGAGTGAGAGGTGATCTGGTTGGCCCAAATATAACCATTAATGGTCGGGTGGACGGGAATGTGCACTGTTCTCAGCATGTGGAGCTTGCTTCTCAGGCCAGAGTGTTTGGGAATGTTCACTACAATCTGATCGAAATGGTAGTGGGTGCCGAAGTCAATGGAAGTCTCTGTCACTTAATGGAGGGTGAGATTGATGGAACGGTTGATATACCAAAAGAGTCACCGTCTTTCAATGTGCCGGCTGAAGCCGAGATGAAGCCACAAAATGGGGCTGAAGGTGGTGGTGAAGCGGCTTAATGAGGCGCTTGAGAGACTATTTCAATGAGCTGGGCTTGCAAAGTGTTAGGGTAAGCTTAGATAATGAAGCATTGCTGATAGCGAGTGATCTCGTTGGTGATGTCGGTGGTATGCAGTTGGTGATCAAAATAGTGGGGTAAAACCAGTGGAGCAATCAGTGAGTAGTGAAATAGATCAAGCGGTTAATGCCTCCAGTGAGGTGACCGATCTACCCAGCCTTATAGAGCTGACCGAGAGCGCAGCAAAGAAGGTTCAAAGCCTGAAAGAAGATGAGGGTAATGGTGAGCTGAAGCTTAGGGTTTATATTACTGGAGGGGGGTGTGCAGGTTTCTCCTATGGGTTTACTTTTGATGAAGCGGTCAAGGATGGCGACACGCAAGTAGATCGCGATGGCGTCACGCTCTTGGTGGATTCGCTCAGCATTCAATATTTGGCGGGGTCGACCGTCGATTATAAGGAGAGTTTGATGGGTTCTCAATTTGTGATCGAAAACCCTAATGCATCAACGACTTGTGGTTGTGGTTCCTCTTTCTCTATGTGAGTTTGTCTTCATTTTTTTAGCGCTAGAGGGGTGATCAATTTGAGTATATGCCGCCCAAAATAACCGCTCGTTTAGCACCGGTAACACTGGGCAGGTTGCCGGTATGACCATCCAGCGCCCTTTTAGCAAGCCAAGCAAAGGCCATAGCCTCCATAAAACGACTGCTGATACCTATATCGTCACTGGCTAATACGGTGTGATCAGAAAGGCATGCCGTAAGCCGCCTCATTAGAGCACTGTTCTGTGCGCCCCCTCCGCAGATGATCACATCACCTTGGTTTCCGTGTGTATTGATGTCTGTAGCAATGCAAGTGGCTGTAAGTTCCAGTAGTGTGGCCTGTATATCCACAGGTGAGCAGGGGGGAGACGCTTCTGTTTTGCTTGCTAACCATTCAAGATTAAACAGCTCTCTTCCGGTGCTTTTGGGGGGTGGTAATGCAAAATAAGGTGTTTCCATCATCTGTTTCAGTAGCGCCTGATTAACGGCGCCTGTGCTGGCCCAGGCGCCGTCATCATCGTAGGCTTTGTTCAGCTGGTGCTTGATCCATTGGTCCATGAGCGTATTGCCTGGTCCAATATCATACCCTGTGGTTATGGCGGGTTGGGGCTGGTTGGTTGCGTTAAGGCGCGTGATATTGGCTATACCGCCGATGTTTACAATCTGCTTGGGTGTGTCAGAAGCAAGCAGCGCCTCATGGAATGCGGGGACAAGGGGGGCGCCTTGGCCCCCAGCCGCTATGTCTCGCCGCCGGAAGTCGGCCACAGTGGTGATGCCGGTTTGCTCTGCGATGGTGCTTGGATCGCCAATTTGAACGGTGAATCCGCAGTCACCGTTAGGGTGGTGTCGAACGGTCTGTCCGTGTGAGCCTATGGCCGTGATCTGCTCAGCCTTCATGCCGGTTTTTTCAAGCAGGGCGTTGACGGCAAGAGAAAAAGCGAAAGCAACCTCTCGGTCGGCGCGCCCCATTCGATTGATTTCGTCTTTGCCGGATTGGCAGAGCGCATGCAGTGATGCTTGAACCGAGGGTGTATATGCGTGCTCAATGGCATCAACAAAATGAAACCCATCCCCTTCAAAACGTACTAGGGCTGCATCAATAGCGTCTAAGCTGGTGCCAGACATTAGGCCAATAAAATAGTCTGCTTTGCTCATTAGCGTACCGTAGGGTTTGTGTTTTTTTCGCTGTTTAATGTTGTGCTGGCGTAGCGTGTCAGCTCGTCGTTTTTGGGCAGCTTGGCAAGGAGTTGCTCGGCATGCTCGTGAAAGGTCGAGCGATAAGGCTTTTCAACGGGCTCAGACTTTGGCACTTTAACGGTCAGTGGGTTGACATGAACACCGTTGGTTCGGAATTCATAATGAAGGTGAGGGCCCGTTGCAAGGCCAGAGCTGCCTACATAACCGATGGTCTGGCCCTGTTTGACCTTGGCGCCTTTCTTGATTCCGCGAGCGTATGTGTGTAGATGCGCGTACAGCGTTGTGTACTTTTGACCGTGTTGTAGAATCACGGTGCGACCGTACCCACCTTTGCGGGCGGCATGTATTACTTTACCGTCACCTGTCGCTTTAATTGGTGTGCCTCTTGCTGCTGCATAATCAACGCCTTTGTGTGCTCGAATTGTGTGCAGAATGGGGTGGCGTCGTCTTAAGTTAAAGTGTGATGATATGCGTGCAAAATCAACCGGTGAACGAAGGAAGGCTTTGCGCAAGCTGTAGCCCTCTTTTGTGTAGTAGTCTGCATGGCCGTTGGCTTCAAAGCGAACTGCGGTATGCCGTCTTCCGGCGTTGGTGAATTCTGCTGCCAAAATGGCTCCATCAGAGTGTTTTTCCCCGTCGAGCATGTTTTCCTCATAGAGGATAGAGAAAGTGTCGTTTTCGCGTATATCCAGGGCAAAGTCGATATCCCAGCCAAAAATATTGGCTAACTCCATGATTGTCTTTTCAGATAGGCCGACTTTTTGACCGGTTAAAAAGAGTGAGTTTTTAATGGTGCCTTGTGCGCTGGCGGTACGCTTTTCAAAGGTGCGTGTCTCAGTGATAACATTGAACGCGGTTTCAGAGGGTGGACGAGAGATCCATACTGTATTTAGAGCATCCAGTTGAACACTTAATCCAAGCAGTTGAGCCTCTTTGGTGAAAGCAAACTCGACTGATTGTCCGGGGTGGAGGTTGGATAAAAAGCGTGTCTTCTCGCCGAGCGACATGATTGCGTGCAGTGTGGCAGGCTTTAGCCCCTCTTTTTGAAAAATGCGAGCCATACTGTCGCCATTCTTCAGTGTGACCCATGTGATGCGGCTGGGCAGTGTTGAGGTTTTCTTGAGCCAGGAAGACTCTGCATCGGTCAGCTTTGAGGGGGAAGCTGGCGTTGGCGGTGTATCGAGAGAGGGGGGGCGTGATGCAAGCGATTCCAAGCTTGGATTGGGTAAAATTTGTTCGATTGAGTGTTGCTCTATACTATGGCTGTTTGAGGTGGCCTCCTGGACTGAAGGATGTTGGTTGCCTTGATGTAATGGTTGATGCGCTATGGCGATATTATCATCGGTCAGAGTTGTGGTAGAGATTTCAGGGTGCTGATCGCCTTTGGGGGTTAAAAACCCGACGATGAGCAGTGTGGAAAAAAGCAGTGTGAGTAGGAATAAAGGTCGTTTGTACATTGGCGCCTTATGTTTGGGGGTGTTTGTATGGGAACGTCTGTTTGTGCGGGTTGCGTGTCTAGGCATAGTAATGATCAGTATAGTCCGTCTCAAGAAGTATCCAGCCTGTTTATGAAAAAAGGTCGGGTCATAATATCTGGAAATTGGTTAATATAGAATCCTTGCCAAGCAGTGGCAGTACAGGCCCCATTCAAGCGAGTGATGTGATGGGGTGTCAAGTGTTAATTTGATATGATTTGCTGGGCGCAGGCAAGGCGGAATTTAGAAGGGTGTAACTAAGGGATTAGATAGTTAAGAGATTAGATAGTTAAGAGATTAGATAGTTAAGAGATTAGATATAGGGCTATAGAAGAGATGAGTTCAATTGAAGAGCAGTTAAGTATTATAAAACGAGGGGCTGAAGAGGTGCTCGTTGAGGAGGAGCTTCGAAGTAAGCTTGAGAGTGGTCGCTGCCTGAGGGTTAAGGCAGGTTTTGACCCAACGGCCCCGGATCTTCATCTTGGGCACACTGTTTTGTTGAATAAGTTAAAGCAGTTGCAAGATTTGGGTCACGAGGTGTTGTTTCTCATAGGTGATTTCACTGGAACCATTGGGGACCCAACGGGCAAGAGTGCAACGCGTAAGCCCTTGAGTCAAGAGCAGGTTGTTGAGAATGCGAAAACCTACCAGCAGCAGGTCTTTAAAATTTTGGACCCCGAAAAGACTCAGGTGGTTTTTAATTCGCAGTGGATGAATGCGTTAAATGCAGCCGACCTCATTAAATTGGCTGCGCAGTACAGCGTTGCGAGAATGTTGGAGCGTGATGATTTTACGAAGCGTTATAAAGCGGGGGAGTCAATTGCAATACATGAATTCTTATACCCTTTAATTCAGGGGTATGACTCTGTAGCGCTTGAAGCGGATATTGAGCTGGGTGGAACAGATCAAAAATTTAACCTGTTGATGGGGCGGACCTTGCAGAAGCAAGCGGAGCAGGCGCCTCAAACCGTCATTACTATGCCGCTTTTAGAGGGGCTGGATGGCGTCAATAAGATGTCAAAATCGCTTAATAACTATGTAGGTATTACGGATATGCCGGGTGAAATGTATTCAAAGTTACTTTCTATACCCGATGAGATGATATGGAAGTATTTTGAACTGCTGAGTTTTAGGAGTATGGAAGAGATAGAGGCTATTCGAGCCGAGCAGGCGAGTGGGCGTAACCCTCAGGAGAGCAAGAAGCTGTTGGCCTTGGAGATCGTTGAACGCTTTCATGGTGCACAAGCGGCTAAATCAGCCCCTACATCGGCAGGTAATGTAACGAAGCTGGGTGATATACCTGAGAATGTCCCAGAGGTTGTCGTTGAAGCTGAAGGCGGGGAGAGCTTGCCTATCAGCGCATTGTTGAGAAAGGCTGGGTTGGTTAAGAATTCGAGCGCGGCTCGGGATGTTTTGAATAGGAAGGCCGTGTTTGTTGATGGGGAGTCAGTGGGTGTGCGCTATACGTTTGAGGTAGGCAGCAGTAAAGTTGTCCAAGCAGGTAAGAAGAAGATCGCTCGAGTGATATTAAAATAGTATTGTTTTAGGGGGGGATGGGGTGTTTTTTGAAAGATTTCGAAAAATTTTCAAAAAGTTGTATAAAAAGGTTTGACACCAGTTTTGAACCCCCTATAATGGCGCCTCCCTGATACGGAATGAGCCGATAAATGCTCTACGCGGATGGGTTAAAGTGCTGAATGCATTGATGTTTTTCTTAAATCTCAAGAGAGAGTATTGCTTTCGATTGAGTGAGTATTGAGAGAAAGTTCATTGCAAGCTTAAATTTCAAAATTGATTGAAATTTAAAGAAAAAAAGCCTTGACACAGAAACTTAGATCATTAAAATAGCTCCACACTTTCAGGGCTGCTGCAGAGCAGACTGGCAGAGATCTTTAAAAATCTATTAATCAAGTCGTGTGGGCGCATACGAACCAGATATTCAAGAAAGTTTT
>JAYPBG010000258.1:0-5614 GCA_038124075.1 Gammaproteobacteria bacterium | reverse complement strand
CATCATTCTCTTTTTGGTCGATAAGCGGCACATTAGAGATGTGGAGAGGCTTTTCCAAGTGGGGTTGACCTTTTTCTAAAATACGGTGAGAAAATGCATATAAGTGTCATCTTAAAGGTCATCGGTCTACTGCTCATGGTCTACAGCGTCACCATGATTCCCCCTACACTCGTCGCCATTTTCTATAACGACGGTGGCGAATTCCCCTTTTTAGCATCTTTTTTCATCGCTCTGATCGTCGGCCTGCTCTGCTGGCTGCCCATACACAAAAAACAGATGGATCTACGCACACGCGATGGGTTTATTATTGTTGTGATGTTTTGGGCCGTACTCGGCTTTTTTGGTGCTATCCCACTGATCCTATCAAAGCATCCTGTGATGAGCTTTACGGACGCTGTATTCGAATCGGTTTCTGGGCTCACCACAACAGGCGCCACAGTACTTACCAATATAGACTCACTTCCGAAATCGATACTCTTCTATCGACAACAGCTTCAATGGCTTGGCGGCATGGGCATCGTTGTATTAGCGGTCGCTGTATTACCCATGTTAGGTATTGGCGGTATGCAGCTCTATCGAGCAGAAACCCCCGGCCCTGTAAAAGACAGCAAATTAACACCTCGAATTACCGAGACCGCAAAAGCCCTCTGGTACATCTATGTCATCTTGACCACTCTCTGTGCGACAGCCTATTGGTTTGCAGGCATGGACCTTTTTGATGCCATATGCCACGCATTCTCAACCATTGCCATCGGCGGCTTTTCCACACACGACGCCAGTATTGGGTATTTTCAAAGTCCAACGATCGATTTTGTCTGTATTATCTTCATGATTTTGTCAGGTGCAAACTTTGCCCTCCACTTTTTTGCCTGGCGAGTACGCTCTATTTACCCCTATTGGCGAGACCCAGAGTGCCAATTCTATTTTAAAATGCTGCTTTTAATCTCAGTCATCGTTATCTCGGGCTTAATCCTGTCAAATGAATACAGTACTTTCGCAGAAGCCATACGATACGGTCTTTTCGAAACCATATCCATAGCCACCACCACAGGGTTCGCAACCGCTGACTTTTCATCTTGGCCCCCTGTACTCTTCACAACACTGCTGATTGGCAGCTTTATGGGAGGGTGTGCAGGCTCCACCGGAGGTGGGATTAAAATGATACGTACCCTTTTGATGTTCAAACAGGGCTTTCGTGAAATCGGAAGACTGATACACCCCAACTCAGTGATCACGCTCAAACTGGGCAATAAACCTGTTAATGACCGTGTTATAGAGGCCGTATGGGGCTTCATTGGCGTATATATTGCTATGTTCGTACTGCTTCTGCTGATCATACTGGCAACAGGCATGGACTTTATTACCGGTATATCAGCCGTCACCGCCTCAATCAACAATTTAGGCCCGGGTCTTGGCGATGTCTCAGCACATTACGGCGACATTAACACTGCAGCTAAGTGGACACTCTGTTTCGGCATGCTGCTTGGTCGGCTCGAAATATTTACACTGCTTGTTCTTCTCTCTCCCATGTTCTGGCGACGCTAATTTACTATACTCATATTAATAAGAATTGGATATACATCTAGAAATGCATAACCCACGACACACTGAAGATGATAACATTTTAATTTTACTAGGTTTATATGTCAGAATCTCGCTATTATCAGAATAAAAAAGTTTTAATCATTGATGACCTTGCTGAAATGCGTTCCTCACTTAAAGGCAAGCTGGACTTACTGGGTGCAAAAAAAGTAGACCAAGCCAGCAACGGCGAAAATGCATTAGAACTACTGCGCAATCATAACTATGGCATCGTATGCTGTGATTATGAGCTCGGCCGAGGCAGAGATGGCCAGCAAGTATTAGAAGAGGCACGCCATGCCAATCTACTCAAAGAGTCGGCCACCTTCGTCATGATCACGGCTGCTCAAACACTTGAAATGGTTATGGGGGCTCTTGAATATCAACCCGATGGCTATATTGCAAAACCCATCACATATGATGAATTTCAAAAACGTCTTACTAAAGTCCTTCGTCGTAAAGCCATCTTCGAAGAGATTAATGGAGCCATTGATGACGGCATGGTCGATGATGCGCTCGAACACTGCAACCAACTCATTTCAGAAAAGCCTAAATTTTCACTTCCTACTTACCGAATCAAAGGAAAACTGCTCTACAACGATGAGCGTTACAAAGAAGCCTACAATTTGTATAAAACCGTCATTGACATCAACCCTGTTGCTTGGGCAAAAATGGGCCTAGCGAAGTGCTTACACGTATCAGGCAAACATGACCAGGCAAAAACGATCTTGGAAGAGCTCATTAAAACAAACAAGAAATATGTAGAGTGCTACGACCTCCTAGCCAACATTCACTGTGAAGAGCGCAACTTCGATACCGCTCAGAAGATTCTTGAACGCGCCATCGAACAGTCACCAAAAGCGGTTCTGCGGCAGAGTCAGCTCTCCTCTGTGGCAACAAGAAATGAAGACTGGAACGTTGCACTCAAATCATCGAGAAAGGCGGTATCACTTGGAAAAAATTCTGTGCATCGTTCCCCTGATAGCTACTTAAACTTAGCCCGCGCCTTACAACCACAGCTTCTCAATGGCGGCTACAGAGAGAAGACCTACGCTCTGAACGAAATAGATCGAGCACTTGAAACTGTACGCCAAGATTACAGCCATGACCAACAAGTTCATGTGAAAGCCTCATTAATCGAAGGCCTTACTTTACAAAATCAAGGCAAAGAAGAGGAAGCAAAGAAAAAATTAGACATTGCACGCGCAACATTTGACTCCTTAAAAATTGCAAGCGCAAAAAAATGTGTTAAGGACGTGGGCAAAACATACGTTGACACAGGTGAGCATATACTAGCAGAAGAGTTCCTCACCGAGATGAAGGAGAAAAACATCTACTCACAAGACTCGGAAGAGCTGCTTAGCCAAGTCTCTGAAGCCAATCACGCCTCAAAAGAGAAACAGGAAGAAGAGCGAATTATTCAAGAGCAGCGTAAAGAGATAGACAACCTCAATAACAAGGGGGTCGAGCTGTTCGAACAAGGTGACATGCAAGGCGCAACCAAACTTTTCAAAAAAGCATCGAAGAGCCCACAGGCAAGCATCAGCACATACCTGAACACCATTCAAGCCTTAATTGTGTTTATGCAAAAAGAGGGCTTAAACGAAAAAGATAGCAAGTTTTGCGAAGCCCTTTTTAAAAAATTAACAGATGTAACAGAAAAGAGTAGCGGCTATAAAAAACTGGCTAAATTAAAAAAAATGTATCAGGAGTTAAAAGCGTAATATGGCTACTCAATCCTCCTCTCATGAAACCGATACTGGTCCAGCACCCTCTGACATATCACCTCTTATTGTCTCTTCTATTCATGAGATCAAAAATCAGTTTTCCATTCTACTGCTTCATATTGAAGATATTCTTAATGGCTCTCAACAAAACGAGAACAACGATACTGCGGCAAAATTACGTGGAGAGGTCAATTTTATCTCTCACCGTCTATCCGAAATGCTTGGCAGCTATAAAAGCCAAAACTTCTCAATCACCCCCAACATTGATCAACACGCCCTAGAAGAGCTCTTTGATGACATTGCAATCCATCACACCTTAACAGAGACAAGCTACGACCTCACTATTCGATACGAATGCAACGAAGATATGTTTGGTTTCTTTGATGAGCATATGATTCAAAATATCATCAATACTGCCGTCTATAATTCAGCCCAAACCAAAGTCCAAACACAAAAGAACCCACATACAGCGCCCGTTTCAGAGATTCTCATCTCCGCCCACTGGGATGAAGAAAAACAGAATGGCGACAGCGTAACAATTTTCATAGAAGATGATGGTCCCGGCTATCCAGACAGTATGCTGCAGAACAGCCAAACAGAGAGCACCTCAACGGATCTGAAAGTAGAACAGATGAAAACAGGGTTAGGACTCTACCTCGCCCACCAGATTGCCCAAGCACACACACGAAATGGAAAGCAGGGTCACATCGAGCTACTCAACGGGCGCACGCTCTCTGGTGCCTGCTTAGCCATCCATCTACCATAGAAGCGTACCACCCAGCTATATTATTTCCTAGGAGCTTATCAGTTAGGCTATAATAGCAGCACACGCTTATATGCTTATATCTCGCACGCCCCATTCCAGGGATCGTTCATAGAGACCATAGCAGCATGGCACGTTATGCACCGCCAAGCGCGTCCGACGAGCCCAAGCTGCTATAAACCAAAATAACCATTTGACCAGTGAGCTCATTTCTTATGGCAAACGTCCCACAGACTTTCCAAGAACTTATTTTTCAACTGCAAACCTACTGGGCCGAACAAGGTTGTGTGATCATTCAACCACTAGACCTTGAAGTCGGTGCAGGTACATTTCATCCCGCTACCTTTTTACGTGCGATAGGGCCTGAAAACTGGCGTTCGGCGTATGTTCAACCATGCCGTCGCCCAACAGATGGTCGATACGGTGACAACCCAAATCGACTGCAGCACTACTATCAATTTCAAGTTGTATTAAAACCATCACCAAAAGATATTCAGGCCCTCTATCTCAGCTCGCTGGAGCACCTCGGCATTGATACAAGCGTTCACGACATTCGCTTTGTCGAAGACAACTGGGAATCACCTACTTTAGGTGCATGGGGGCTGGGTTGGGAAGTCTGGCTCAATGGGATGGAGGTTACTCAATTCACCTACTTCCAACAAGTAGGTGGTATTGACTGCTTTCCGGTCACTGGAGAGATCACCTATGGCCTAGAGCGTATCGCAATGTACTTGCAAGAGGTCGACAGCATTTATGATCTGGTATGGGCCAAAAATGGCGACAACATTGTGACCTACGGTGATGTTTTTCATCAAAATGAAGTGGAAATGTCACATTACAATTTTGAAGAAGCGGACACCGACTGGCTCTTTAAGGCCTTTGACACCTATGAGCAAGAGAGCCAACGCCTGATCAAAAAAGAACTGCCTTTACCCGCTTACGAACAGGTCTTAAAAGCTTCCCATACATTCAATCTTTTAGATGCCCGACATGCTATTTCAGTCACCGAAAGGCAACGATTTATTTTGCGTGTTCGAAGCTTAGCCCGGCAAGTCGCTCAAGCCTACTTCGATGCCCGACACCGACTGAATTTTCCTCTTGCAGATCAAGACTGCAAAGAGGCTGTATTGAATAAATTAAACAATGACGCGAAAAAAGGCTGATGATTATGTCGAATAGAGCAGACTTTCTCTTTGAACTTGGTTGTGAAGAGCTACCCCCTAAATCTCTTGCTCAGCTAGGCAAAGCGTTCGCTGATCACATTACTGAACAGTTGAACACTCTTAAGCTCGATCACCAATCCGTCGATTGGTTTGCCACACCAAGAAGATTAACCGTCACGATCAACAGCATAGTGACTGAACAACCAAGCTCCACCACAGAGCGACGTGGACCTGCCATCAAAGCCGCTTTCGATGCCGATGGAAATCCAACCAAAGCCGCCGTTGGCTTTGCAACCTCTTGCGGTACAACTGTTGAAAAGCTTAAGACCATATCAAACAAAAAAGGCAGCTGGCTGGGCTATGATATCACCGAACACGGT
>JAYPBG010000257.1:4506-5619 GCA_038124075.1 Gammaproteobacteria bacterium | reverse complement strand
GGGCATTATACTCGAAAATCACCAACAAAATAACATCAAATTTAGGTCATACCCTACCTGAACTTTATGCAAGCGCTGCGCGCCATTACAGAGCAGTCAGAGTTTGAACACTTCCGGTTCTATTATACGGGCAATGCGCCGATGATGGAGTTTGCGATGGCGTCTGTACAAGAGTCAGGGCTGTTGGTGCTTGGCATGGTGGCGGTTGTTGTGTTTCTGCTTTGGTTTATGTTTCGCTCATTCAGCGCTGTATTTTGGACGTTAGGCGTGATACTGGCGAGCGCCTTTTGGATGGTCGGCATCGGTGCTTGGTTTGGGGTTGAGTTTTCCAATATGGTGAGTCTCACCTTTGTGTTGATTCTGGCCGTGGGCGTTGCAGACTGTGTGCATGTGTTGAGCACCTATACGTTTTATCGGCACGAAGGGCTTGATCACCGAGCGGCCATGCGCAAGGCGTATGAGAAGACCGGCATTGCGATTCTGCTCACAACGGTGACGACGATGGGCGGCATGTGTGCGTTGACCATCAGCAGCATTCCTCAAATTGGTGTTTTTGGTATCAGCTCGGCCATCGGGGTAGGGCTGGCGTTTTTTTTGACGCTGTTTGTGTTGCCGGGGATGCTCGACATTTGGCACCCCTATAAGGCCAAAAGAGCGACTGCAGAGAAAAGCAGCCACCACCCGGTACAGCGTCACTTGGATAAGCTATTGCCCTGGGTGGATCGCCATCATAAAGCCGTGTTGATCGGTTATTTTATGCTGTTCGGTCTCTTTATCTATGGCACCACCCACGTTGAGATCGATTCCAATTTTGCAGAGCTGACGCGAGAAGGCAGTGAGATACGTGTCACCTATGAGGTGGTGGATACCCATCTGATGGGCGCCAATAATATGGAGATCATGTTTGATTTCGGTGAACGTGACGCAGTGAAACGTGCCCGTGTACTCCAGGCGATCGATCAACTGCAGCAGTTGATGATAGAGCGTCACTCAAACTATGTGAAAAAGAGCTTCTCAATTGCCGACTTTGTGAAAGAGACCTACCAGGTGCTTGAGGAGGGGGATGAGGCGTATTACCGCATTCCAGAGGACGATCGCTTAGTCGCTCAGCTG
>JAYPBG010000257.1:1867-4496 GCA_038124075.1 Gammaproteobacteria bacterium | reverse complement strand
GCGTCAGCTGGTCAGCGATGACTACAGTAAGACCCACATCTCCGTGCAGATTCGCAATGCCGGTTCGTATGAGTACAGCCAATTTTTTGCGGCCGTTAAAGAGGATATTGATCGTGTGATGGGCCCTCTGCAGGTCGAATACCCCCATATGGATGTGAATGTGACCGGCGCTATGGCCCTTATGATGCAGCTGATCGATCATATGAGCTGGGCGCAGATCAAAAGCTTTGGGTTTGCGCTGCTGATCATTACGGCGCTCTTGGTGATCACGCTTGGAACGGTGCAAGGTGGGCTTATTTCGATGATCCCTAATCTGCTGCCCGCTGTGATGACATTTGGTTTAATGGGGCTGTTAGGCATACCTCTGGATACGGATACGTTGATTATCGCCCCGCTGATCATCGGCATCGCGGTGGATGATACCATCCATTTTATGACGCACTACCGAATGTCATGGATGAAATATGGCGATGTGGATCAGGCGTTGGGGAGCACGATAAAAGAGGTCGGACAAGCGGTTGTCTTTACGACGCTGATTTTAGGTGTTGGTTTTTCGCTGTTGTCGTTATCCTCTTATTTGGGCATTGCAAAAACCGGTGTGTTCGGCTCTCTTGCAATATTTGCAGCGCTCTCCAGTGATCTGCTCTTTCTGCCTGCATTAATAAAGTGGTTGAAGCCTAATTTAGGGCGGCCGGCTGCGCAATAGGGCGGTGTGAGTTATCAGTGTGATGGCGGTGATGGGTGTAGATTGATAGGTTTTGAGTGATAGGTTTTGAGAGGTGCTTAGGTGTGGCTGTTTTAAGGCGGTGTTTTTGTTATTTAGTCTGGGTTGTGATCGGTTTTGGTGGTTTTTGTGGTTTTTGTTACAGTGTGAGCGCATTAGCCGATGAAGAGGCTCGAGCGTTAATGCAGAGAGTCGATGATCAGATGCGAAAAACATCTGACAGCACGTTTACTCAATCGACTTTGATGACCTGTCGCTTTGGTAAAAAGCGGTCGACGGATGGCGGTGGGCGTGCAGGCAGAGAGAAAATAGGCTGTATTGAAAAACCGCGCATTAAGGTATTAGAGGGTGTAGAGAAGCAGTATGGCCCCAATAAAAAAGATGCGCGTGCTGTCTCCATTGTGTTGAGCCCCGCAGATGAGAAGGGCATCGGGATGCTGACCTATCAGTATGATGATCCGGGTCGTGATACAGAGTCTTGGTTGTACCTGTCTGCTTTGGGGAAGGTGAAGCGGATGGTGACCGGTTCAGATGAAGAGCAGGAGCCCGTCAGTTTTTTTGGTTCTGAGTTCACAACCGAAGATATGGAGTCTGGCAAAGTGGATGAGTACCGGTATGGTTTTGTAAAAAGAGAGGCGAAACCTGGGGCAAAAGAGCTGATCTATCAAGGGCGTCCGGTGGTTGTGATTGCCATAACGCCGACAGAGAAAAAACGACGTAAAAGCCGTTACAGTCGGTCGGTTGTCTGGGTGGATATTGAGCGCCTGGTCGTTTTAAAAAGCCATATCTATGATAAGCGTGATCAGTTACTTAAGCGTATCACCGCAGGTCAGTTCGAGCAGATTAACGGCTTCTGGCTGGCACGAAAAGTGATGGTGGTGAATGTTCAGTCTCAACGCCTCTCCCGTTTTATGCTGGATAAGATCAGTATGGGGGTTAAGGTGGATGATGAATTTTTAACACAGCGAACCTTAACCGATTTTGCCTTTCGTGAAGCGCTTTTAAAACGTTTACGTGAAGCGTCTCAATAGTATGCGCTCTTCTCGGTATTCTTCTAAGTGTGCTTCTCATTACGCTTCTAAGTGTGCTTCTAAGTGTGCAGCAGCCGTATGGGTGTTATGGGTGCTGCTGTTCGTGCTGTTCGTGAACGCAGTGAAAGCGGTTCAAGCAGGCACTGCTGAACAGAGTGCTGAGTATGAACATGAACATGAGTATGAGTACGAAGAGGTGTTTGAAGAGGTGTTTGAAGAGGTGTTTGAAGAGGTGTTTGAAGAGGGGGGTGATCAAGCGGCGCTGCTAGAACAGAGTGAACCGACATTTCACCGTTTTGGTATTCATCTAGGCCATACGCTCAGCGATCAACCCCACCTACCGAATCATACCCGCTTTAAACGACTGCGCGGCACATTTGAGTATGAGCGCAGCGTTACGCAGGGCTGGTTTCTCGGTATGGAGCTGCAGTTGACGCTCTATGAACATGATGATGAGCAGAGTCGATGGGCGGGGCGCTCGTTGATCGAGTATGAGGCCGAAGCCTTGTGGCTGCAGTACAGTCGCAACCAATGCATGGCGCAGGTCGGGCAGCAGCGTCTGTTGTGGGGTGTGGTGGAAGGCGCGTTTGTGGTGGATGTGGCAACCCCCTTTGATTTTACCGAGCCGCTGCTGACCGATTTTACAGCGATCCGTCAAGCTCAACGCATGTTTGTAGGCAATTGCTATCTGGGGGATTTTTCCGATCAGCACCATGTTCAACTCTTTTTTACCCCTAATGCTAAACGCAATCGCTATTTTGTTGAGCCGCCGCATGGATCGATTCTAAGAAAGCATGATCACTCTGAGTGGGGTGCGCGTTGGCATTATCGCTATAAAGCGTTTGAGTGGGCGTTGATGACGGCCGCGCTCTTG
>JAYPBG010000257.1:0-1857 GCA_038124075.1 Gammaproteobacteria bacterium | reverse complement strand
GCGTACGTCTTTTTGGGGGACAACGTTTGTCTGGGGGCAGGGTCCTTGGCTTTGGCAGGCGGAGCTGGGCAGACGTGAAGCAGAGCCGTTAACGGCTGAGCGCAGCGGGACAGAAGGGACAGAAGAAGGGGCTATTGAACGTGCTGCATTAGGTTTGGAGTACACGACGGTGAAGCATCACTTTTTTTCGTTGGGCCTTACGCAGGTGGAGCGAAAGCGGGAGTATCACTATGTGGCGAGTTGGCGTAAAACCTATTTAAATGATGACCTTTCAGTGAGTGGCTTATGGCATCGTATCGATCATCGAAATCAGCGCAGCCGTGGTCATCGAACCGATGACGATAATAGGTCGATGCGATCACTCACGCTCAATGTAGAGTATAAGTGGCGTGATGGCGTACAGTGGGTATTGGCGATGAGCACTGCCGAAGTATTCGATGTGCGATACAATGGGCGATACAGCGAAATCAGCTATGGCGTTGAGCTGTTTTTTTAGTCGTTAGTCGGATCGGATGCTTTGACCTGGATGCGCCTATGGCGTCATCCAGGTTATTGATGGTTCGCGCACTATATCTGTTCGCGCACCTTGGCATCGACCTTACGCTGTAGCTCATTGAGCCTGCTCAGCATCTCCTTGCCTGAAGTGGAGGCTTCACTGGCTTCTAAGGTGGGCAGAATATCCAGTACGCCCGTTTCATGGAAACTTGCAACAATCGCATTAATCACATCAGGCAGTGGCTGGCCGCTCTCTTTCTGAACGGTATTGAGATAGGCAGGCCCCATCAAGTTGATGATCGCATTGCTGATTTGAGTTGCAATGATGTTGGCTTTTAGCGGATGGGCGTGTGTCGCGTCTGGGTAGGTTGACACCACCTTTGGCGGCAGCGCTGACGCTAAGTAGCGTGATGCATCCGCTTGATCGGTAAGTTCGTTATCCAGTATGGCCTGTGTCAACTCATTTTTTGAGAGAGAGACAATGTAAGCCAGCTCTGGGCGTGTCAGCCCCACACCTTGAGAGGCGCGTTCATTCAATGTTTTATCGGTGGGCAGCTGATAGGTTTTTCGTTCATGACCGTTGCTTGCCAATTGATTCATCTGATCGATATAGGGTTCGATCGACGCTTTAGCATCCTGCTCAGCAAGTGAGAGCGCAAGGTTCTGCCAATAGTTGTTGCTGAGTACTGAGGAGGCTACTTCATCGGTCAGCGACTCTAGGAAACGGTTGCGATCCTCTGCAGAGAGTTCGCCCGATTCAACCAGAGGTTGCAGTAAAATCTTTGTGTTCACCTCATGGTCTGAACAGTCTACACCGCTGACGTTGTCGATAAAATCGGTATTGACGCGCCCGCCGTTTAGGCTGAACTCGATTCTCGCCTTTTGCGTAACGCCTAAGTTGCCGCCTTCACCGATGATGTTGGCACCCACCTCATTGGCATTGATGCGAATCAGATCATTGGATGGATCTTTTGCTTCACTGTGTGTCTCTTCACTGGATTTAATGTATGTGCCGATGGCGCCGTTCCAAAGAAGATCGGTCGGTGCTTTAAGAAGGCGGTTCACCAGTTCGGGGCCTGAGAGGACGCTCTCCTGAATATTAAAGCGTGCTTGCATCTGCGGTGAAATAGGGATGGCCCGTGCTTTTCGTGAGAAGACGCCGCCGCCTGCTGAGATTTTGTCGGGATTGTAGTCGCTCCAGTTGGCGCGCGGCATCTCGAAGAGGCGCTGTCGCTCTTCAAAGCTGTCGGCCGCGTTGGGGTTGGGGTCGATGAAGATCTCTCGGCTGCTGATGGCGGCAGTGAGCTCGGTATTTTTCGACATCAACATACCGTTACCAAATACATCGCCTGACATGCTGCC
>JAYPBG010000256.1:298-5623 GCA_038124075.1 Gammaproteobacteria bacterium | reverse complement strand
GCATTATCGACACCGACGTCTACACCATTATACAAGGCGCCCTCCAAGTGGCCGATATGCAGGTACGCGAGATCATGATCCCACGCACTCAGATGGCCGCCATCCGCTCAGACGCTACTGCAAAAGAGATCATGGATATTGTGATTCAATCGGCACACTCCCGATTTCCCGTACTCAACGATGAAAACCCAGATGAAGTCCTGGGCATGCTGATCGCAAAAGACCTCCTACCTCTGCTGTCAGAAGGCGCTGCAGAGAAAATTCACCTAAAAGAGCTGATACGCCCTATTGCGATTATTCCAGAAAGCAAGCGGTTGAATGTACTGCTGAAAGACTTTAAAACCAACAGAAACCATATGGCTATTGTCGTCAACGAATACGGCGGTGTGGCAGGGCTTGTGACCATCGAAGATGTCCTCGAACAGATCGTCGGTGAAATTGAAGATGAGCACGATTATGAAGATGAGTACTTAATCAAAGAGAACGACTACAACCAATTCATCGTCAAAGCCGTCACCCCGATTGATGAGTTTAACGATCACTTCTCAACGCAGTTCAGCGACAGCGACTTCGACACCATTGGCGGCGTCATTACCCACCACTTCGGCCACCTTCCCCGCCGAAATGAGTCCGTTAAGATTGATGACTATACCTTTAAAGTCCTCAATGCTGACAAACGGAGTATCCACCTGCTGGAAGTCACGCGCATGAGCACCACCGACAAAGAGGCCGTTTCCAGCATGTGAACTGACCTGGCGCCCCTTAAAACCACTCACCAACCAAAAGCGACCTTAACCGAACCGTGACGTACACACCTCATGCCTAATCCATCTGCCCTTCTGTCAGCACGCCAGGCACCATCAGCATCAAAAAAGCCAAGCGAATCAAAGCACACGGCAGAATCAAAGCCTACGACAACATGGCCAGGCTATGCAGCGGCCTTTGTCGCCGGGCTGCTGTTTGCGTTTGGACTGGCCCCTTACGGATTATGGCCCATCACCTTGCTCTCTGTCGTCGCACTGATTCTGCTGCTCAACCCAAAAGATAAC
Source organism: Gammaproteobacteria bacterium (assembly GCA_038124075.1). GTDB lineage: Bacteria > Pseudomonadota > Gammaproteobacteria > Pseudomonadales > JAYPBG01 > JAYPBG01. Next base: position 4,574 of record JAYPBG010000256.1, on the reverse strand, counting down.
CGGTTATCGACAAAGCGCGCGCTCGCTTATGGCTTAGGCATGTTTGCGCACGGCATGTCTTGGGTGTTTATCAGCATCTACACCTACGGCAACACGCCCATCTTTATTGCACTGCCGATGACCGCGAGCCTAATCTTTGGTTTTGCCCTCTTTTTCACCGCACAAATATACCTCTTTCAGAGACTGAACCGATCACACCTCTCCCCCCTCAGCTTCCCAGCGCTCTGGGTTCTGTTCGATCTTCTGCGCAGCTGGGTACTGACCGGCTGCCCGTGGCTCTATGCAGGATACGCATTCATCGATACCCCCTTAGTGGGTTACGCCCCTGTCTTTGGTATCTACGGCGTCACCTATTTTGCCATTCTCACCGCGACACTGTTAGCAAAGTGCTTTGAATACCTCATCCGTAAAGATCACCCTAAACACCATACCGCTAAAAACCATACCGGCACGCTCATTTGCCTATTACTGCTGCTGGCTCTGTGGGGAGGCGGTGAGCTGCTCAAGCAAAAAACATGGGTAGAGATCGACCCGCGCAGTGAACAGCAGATCGATGTATCACTGATTCAAGGCAACATCAGCCAAGATCAGAAATGGCTACCAGAGCAGTTTCAACCCACACTCAAACTCTATTACGACGCCACCGATGCCGAGCTGCTTGATGAGACCTGGCACCCAGACTTAATCCTTTGGCCTGAAGCGGCCCTACCGGGGTTTAAACACGAACTGAACCGCTACTTTGATGAGTTAAACCAACGCTTAAACGACGAAGAGACAACCCTGATCACAGGCGTACTCTTTGCGATACCCAAGCTCGAAGAGGGCTATATATTTCACAACTCTGTTATCGCACTCGGCAAAGGAGAGGGCACCTACCATAAGCAGAAGCTGGTCCCTTTTGGTGAAGTCTACCCTTTCGCAGAGTCACTCAAATCGATTATTCCCTTCTACGGCCAGATGCAAAGCTTTACCCCCGGTCGCAAGGATCAACCTCTTTTAAGCGCGGGTGATGCCAAAATCGCCCCTTTTATCTGCTATGAGATCATCTACCCCGACTTCGTTCGGCGAAATGTCCATAACGCAGACCTTCTTCTCACCATCAGTAACGACGCTTGGTTTGGCGACTCCATCGCCCCCTGGCAACACTTCGAAATGGCCCGCATGCGCGCTATAGAGAATGGTCGCTCTATCATTCGCGGTACAAACACCGGCATCACCGGCATCATCACCCACACAGGTGACGTCATCAGCACCGCCCCTCAATTTGAGCGCCTTGCTCACAGAGGCACCGCCTATCGGGCCAGCGGTACAACACCTTACACTCGATTTGGCAACCTACCCCTTACCCTCCTTACCAGCCTACTGCTCATTCTAAGCATGCTCATTCGTCGTTCTCATGCATAATCCCATAGAACGCTTGAAAGCTCACCGTTGCGCTCATGCTCGTCAATGTAATCAAGCGCTTCAGATACTCTGGACAAAACCTCATCGTTATCGGAATGACACTCTTCCAACTCTAACAGATGACCCCCTGCAAACAGTCGCACACTGGGATCGGGATCCTGCTTTGCACAATCAATAACATAATCAAGCGTGCAATTGAATGTCTCAGGCCCAAATCTAAACTTGATCAATATATCCAAAATTTCAATTTTTAAAAGGGGATTGTCAGCTGACTTCTCTTTAGCCGCTGACACACTCTCATCTAAGTACGCATCAACGTTAGGCCTCTTTTTGAGTTCTGTCATCAGCGCCTCGTAAATATTCTCTCTTAATTTTTTATCCTCTTCTACGTCTTCAAGAATAGCCCCATCTTCATCAAGGCCGCGATGAGAATTTACCACCGTTTCAAAACTAAAGAGATATTCGAAAGCACCAGAAAATAAGAACCCTATGAGCGTACCAAACTTCTTTGGGTGATCAAAATCATCAGACAAGATCCCTTCTATAGCCCTCTTCTGGCACTCTTTAGAAACCGTATGCCCATATAGATTATTAGTCGCTAGCTTTAATAGATGATCGGCCACATTTGGTTTTTCAAGGAAGCAAGCAAGTGATTCAACAGCCGAACCAAAGCCGTTTTCGCCTTTGGTTTTTTCTATTAAGAATGGAATTATAGAGCGGCCACCAACATCAAGTGCTGGCAGTCTTAACAAAACAGCATCAACAAGCTCCTTATCCGCAGCCTCAGAGCCTACATACTCTATTAATTTGGGTATCACAATATTTTCTGCAAGATGGTTTGATATAGGCCCCATACCCTCTACCGCTTCACGTCGAATAGAAAAGTCACCGTCGTTGTCGTTTAGCGCGATCTTTAATAGAGCTTTGACGACCTCTTCATTTTGATACTCAAGCCCTGACAGAAAACGAACGGCTTCATACACACCTGCCTCACTGCACGCCCACTGAATATTACGTGGGTGGTATGGATCAATAATTAGCAATAACTCCAACCATAACCATTCAACCTCTTCGGGTACTTCAGGCACTTCGGGTAGCGCACCCTTTAAACGAGCATCAATTTCATTCACGAGCCAATGGCTAACACTGCTTGATCGCATGCTCCACAGTTTAAGTAAGTGCTGAGCTTGACCATTTTGGGTGTGCGCATGCTGGCCACGCTGTGCGAAATCCATAACAATCTCCGCACTCTTACAGGTAGGCTTTACAACTGAATCAAGAATTCTCAAGGCTGCATTGACCTGTGCGATCCTGCCCTCTTCATCGATCTGCGCTGAACCATCAGAGCAGCAATCCTTCTGAAGAGTGCCTAAAGCCGTCTCTACGATCACCGGGTATGCATTGACATGCTCTTTTAGGGCATTAGCAATAAAAATTTTTGTATTAAAAGAGAGATCCAGACTCAAAAGATTCAAATTAGCCGTAACCAGCTCCATAGTGGGTGAACGGCTTTTCGACAAAACAGCCCCCAACCCCCTTGCGGCACGTTGTTGAATGTTTTTTTCGTCATGAGATAACTTATCTGTGGGTAGAGGTATAATAGCTTTAATGATTTTAATAATGGTTGAACGGCTTGTTGACAAAAAAGCCCCCAAACCCCTTGCGGCACGTTGTTGAATGTTTTTTTCGTCATGAGATAACTTATCTGTGAGCAGAGGTATAATAGCCCTAATGATTTTAGGGTGATCTGATATTAAAGAAACCGCCTCTTCTAGACACTTCGGCCGATATTCGAACATGAGTTGCTCTAGCATATAATCAGCATATAACTCAAAGTCTATATTTAAACGAATGAGAATATCCAAATAGTCGTTCCGATCTTCTTGTAGCGCCCCTTTCATCTGAGACACAAGGAGATCAATATAAGTATGCGATATTTTGGCGCCCATAAGAGCGGCTCTGGCTCTCTCTTTAATTGAGACGTGGCTTTCGGTGATCATTATTTCGGCGAGTGTATCCGACACAAATACGCCCTGATCCTTTAAGGACCACAACGCTGTCACTGCTTCACGCTTAACAGCCAACGATGAATCCATTTTTGCTGCTCTAGCAATTGCATCCACGCCTTTCTTAGGCAGAGGTGACAGCGCAAGAAGAGCGCTAACGGCTATCGACCGCCCGTTTTCATCTCTATCTCTACACGCGCCTAATCGATCAATAAACAGAGTAATAAGCTGAGTGCGTAGAGGTTCACTCTTCATATTAGAAAGTAATTTCAATGACGCCGACCAAATCGAAGGGTTGTCCTTACTAACGATCTTCACAAGTGTTGACTCATCAAGCCTAGAGGAATTAACCCCTAACTCAGCCATGGTTGATAGCACTACGGGAGACTCTAAGCAACTCATAGAATCCACACTCATCCACGCCTCCTCTAAACGACTCGATAGCTGGCCTGTTAAAGCCCACTCTTTACATAGATAGGTGTCATGAATATTTTTATAGGCATTATAATACCCATTTTGATATACCAGGCTACCTATGGCCATACTTTGAAAAGGGTGCTTGTCATTATTAGCCAATATTGCCTGTACAGACATTGAATAGTTGTGATCTTCGAAACGGCTATAGGTTTTCCTGAGCCTCTGCATAATAGGCACTCTTGAAGTACGCACTTGCAACAGAAGCCCACCTTGGATGCTTTCTCTAACAGCCTGGGCCATCTTAAAAGAGTGCTCGTCTACCTTTTTAGAGAGCGTTTTTGATGCAGTAAAAAGATTTTTCACAGACGCGATATCAGCCGCTGAGAGAAGATATTCAGAGACCTCTGAAAGAATATGACTGGGCAACCGCTCAATGTATGACAGCTCAT
>JAYPBG010000256.1:0-288 GCA_038124075.1 Gammaproteobacteria bacterium | reverse complement strand
CTTCCGAACACTCACTGGCTGTTCCATATACCGAACTTGAATCTATATCCGACTGAACAGCACATTGAACTATTTGACCCGATTCAATAGAAGACGGTAAAGTGTTCATGATTCGGCATACCCCTTAAAAAATTAAAATAATTAGAAAAAATTATTCTATAAAGTAGCACTATAAATCACTAAAAGTGAAACATATTATTCATAAGTAATTAAAAATAATTTAATGGGATTAGTAGGACATATATGGACGCTCTCATGGAGTCAAGTGATTTTTGGCAATAAGGTGCC
>JAYPBG010000255.1:0-5640 GCA_038124075.1 Gammaproteobacteria bacterium | reverse complement strand
TGTGGTTGTTATTGTGGTTGTTATTGTGGTTGTTATTGTGGTTGTTATTGTGGTTGTTATTGTGGTTTTTAGTGTGCTTGTTCTGATTTCTCTCGCTGGACGTGTCTCCTTGTTTATGTTGTTCATCTTTTTGTTTTTCAAGATAATTTTTCTGTTCGTAGGTTAAATAAAGCTCTGGTTCCTCGTTGAGGTCTGAGAGCGCCCACTCAATATCATTGTGAAGAGTAAAGCGCTGTTCGCTTTCGAATATGTCCTCTGTGGGTAGGTGAAAAATGCGTTTGATGGTTCGTGTAATGTCTTGATCTTGGCAGCCATAAAGAAAAAGGTAGGTGTGCGATTCAGTGGCTGTGAAAGTGTCTAAAGGTCGATCCGACAGGCATGTTTTAAGCAGTTCGAATTGAGAGATGCCGTCAATATGCCTGAACTTGATGAGAGCATGTTTTATTTTTATAGACTTTGTATCTACCAAAATTGTTGTGATTAATTGGATAAAATCCGTTCGGCTCAGATAGCCATGAATCTTATGATGAGCAGGTGTAGTATTGGTTAGGCGCGATATATCTTTTTTGCTCAAAGGTTTAGAATAAGATTGATTAAGGTGTAGGTCAATAAATTGTAAGCAGCGTGAGAAGGCGAGCTCATGAGGTAAAATGGCGTTAGCACCCAATCTGATGAGTGTACACTCATCACTGTATCGAATCTGCTCGTTTATCTCTCGGATAAATATAGCTGTTTCAGATTTGTAAGAGTCACGGACTTCATGAATAGACGCGAACAGCGCCGCTATAGTGTCTTGGTGGGTGTAACAGAGGACTACGGCCACCGCATGATGCATGATGGTTTTTTTAAGAATTTCATTGAGATCCTCTTCTACAATGCAGTTGTCGGGTACCTTATCTACACCGTCTACAAAGGGTGCGTGTACAATGAGTGGTCGTTGGTGTTCCAGCGGTTGCCACTCATCATCTTCATGGACAACGCTCTCCTCCGCGTAGTCGGCGACCAGCTCACCGTCGGCCTCTCTACTTACCTTTTGTGTGTGGCGGGATACAACGCCAAATGCCGTGTGCCAGTAGTAGGCATGCCAAATGAGCGGTTGGTCCTGATCGGTTTTCCACTCAGCCGTTCCGGAAAAATGGGTATGAGATGATAGCAGTGTGCTGATAACCCCAAGTGATTTTTTACACTCACGGACTAAAAGAACAATGATGCTGCTGTGCCTGATGGCCCACCGTTTCATGTTATCCAGGTTCTGCTCGATCTCTAAATGAGGGCCCTGTCTGGATTGTAATTGAGATGCGCTGCACTCGATAAAGATCAGTGGAGCTTTGTGTTTGTTTCGCATAGAAAGGGCTTCTATGAAGGGTTCGCTGAAGAGCACGCCCTGTACGCTGTTTTTTAAAACGGACAGTTGTGGTGGGGATGGCCAGGCATTTTCCCAGGGCGCATCGGATCCATTCTCATGGGGTTTTGGTGAGGGTGTGTTGAAGCGCTGTGCGGGATCATCACTGATATAGATCACCGGTTTTAAGCGACAGAGTCTTGAGAAAAAGGTGGCGTCGAGCCAATCTGTTGGGTTGAGATCGTAGGGCATAACGATCGAATAGAGGTGGCCGTTTTCCAATGTGGCGACACTGTTGTCTAAATTGGCTATGGGGAGATGTAGTTTATTTGGCATAGTCTTCACATATTGATTTGCTCTTAACGGCCTAATGAAGTATGGCCAGCTGCTAAATGTCGCACTCTACGGCGCATCTGCTAACCTCATAAATGAAGAGGTACTTTTGGTGCGTATCGACAAATTGGTGAGTGAGGCATATAACATTGAGTGTAGACCAGAAACCTGAAGGAATTGAAGTGGGTTGTAATCATACGGTCAGTGATGACATTATGAATCTCTATCATCAATTGAATGAAGCAGAGGGTGCTTATCATGAAATAAAAGCGATCGAATTACTCGATACCATCCATCAGCGCTGGCCGCTCTTAAAGGAATTGAATAAAAGAGTTGAATCAACAGCTTCAGAAAAAATCAGGATAAACAGGCTTAACACGCTTCAATACTAATCGCAGGTGGGACTTAGGGAATGAGAATCATTGCGGTGACGGGCATCAAAGGTGGTGTCGGTACAACAACCGTTGCAGCACACGTGTCTGCAGCCCTTCGGGCGCAAGGCGAACAGGTAATGGCCTTGGATTTATGCCCTCAAAACAGTTTGAGGCTCTTTTTTGGCATGCCATGCGAGATCCATGATGGCATTGCACCTGCCCTGCTGGATGGAAAAGTGTGGTTTGAAGCCTGTTATAAGAATCAAACCGGGCTCTATTTTGTCCCCTTTGGTGATCTGCATAATGAGATCCCCAAAGAGCTGATGCCTCTTCTCTTTCCTGAAAGTTTTCACCAGTTGAGTGACCAGCTGAAGAATATCAACTTTGAAGGCGATGGCTGGTTGATTGTTGACTGCCCCGTCAGTGACCTTGAGAGCGAGTGGTACAACCACTTAGTGGAAGCATCGGACGCCGTGATTAGAGTGATCACATCGGATGCGCTCAGCTATGCGCTCCTACGCCAGGGTGATCGTTATGACCGAAGTGATAAAGAGATGCTGCTTGTTAATCGTTTCACACCCGCAGTCGACCTGGAGCAGGATCTGAAAACTCTGCTGCTGAGTGAATACAGGGATCATCTTCTGCCCGTTGTTGTTCATGAGGATAAAAATATCTGCCAAGCGTTGGCGCATAAACAGACGGTTTTTGAATACGCACCCTACTCTCAGGCGTACCGAGATTTTGAGTGCATTGCGACATGGCTGATCGCCAAGCGTGCCGTTTCATCAGGCCGAGCCCATCAAAGACCCGAGAATGAAGGGATTAAAGAATGAGTGGTGCTCAGGTTAACATAAGCGAGGTACACCCAGGCACCAAAGCTGATCGGTTGGCACAACGGCTGCTGCGTTATATCTTAACCGATGAAGCCTACCGTCAACTACTGATCGCAACAGAGGGTGCCCCTGTATCGCATTGGCGAGACACGTTACAGCCCTATTTTCCGCATGTCAATTTTAATCATTTGGTGATCGCCGATTTAATCCGGATACCTCTGCAGATGGTGTGGTTAATCTGTATCAGAGCGCCTATGACAGAGCAGGGCTCACATAGAACGGGGTGGCGCAAATGGGGGGCACTTCTAAGGTTCAGTTCAAGACAAAACAGTAAGCCGCTTCCGCCTAAACTTAAAAACTTCAGCAATAAGCTCACTCAAACGCGGGTCCTCAATAACGTTCTATTTAGGGTGCTTTTTGGTGTTATGACGATTCTATTACTTTGGCTCTCAGTCACAACGCCTTTCAGTCTTGAAGCTCAAGTGATCTTTGTGGTAATGCTCTGCCTTGTCGCCATGTTGGTGCGCACCTATGAAGGGCGGCTCTCTGGGCTTATGCTGATCATGTTGTCCGCCATCGCCACCAGCCGGTATCTTTGGTGGCGCTACTCATCGACGCTGAATTGGGATAATACGCTTGATTGGACCTTTGGGCTTGGACTGCTTTTTGCCGAGAGTTATGCATGCATTATTATGTTTTTAGGCTATTTTCAGACAATATGGCCGCTTAAGCGGTCTGTGGCAACCTTGCCAGAGAGGCATGAAGATTGGCCAACCGTCGACCTTTATATTCCTACCTACAACGAACCGTTGGAGGTGGTGAAAGTGGCGGTATTTTCATCTATGGCAATTGATTGGCCAAAAGATAAGTTGAAAATATATCTTCTCGATGATGGTAATCGCGAAGCGTTTAAGCAGTTTGCTCAATCCTGTGGTATCGAGTATCTTGCGCGAGAGGGTAACAAAGATGCCAAAGCGGGTAATTTAAACCATGCGCTTTCTAAGACAACGGGTGATTATATTGCGATATTTGACTGTGACCATATACCAACACGCTCGTTTCTTCAAGTCACCATGGGGTGGTTTCTGCGTGATGATAAATTGGCACTGATTCAGACGCCTCACCACTTCTATTCGGCCGATCCTTTTGAGCGCAATCTCAATAATTTTCGAAAAAACCCTAATGAGAATGAACTCTTTTATGGGTTGAGCCAAGAGGGAAACGATTTATGGAATGCTGTTTTTTTCTGTGGTTCCTGTGCAGTATTGCGTCGTGAACCTTTGGAAGAGATTGGTGGCATCGCCGTCGAGACGGTAACCGAGGATGCGCATACCTCATTAAAACTGCACCGTTTAGGGTATAACTCCATCTATTTAAAGGTACCGCAAGCGGCGGGGTTGGCGACAGAGAGCCTCAGCGCCCATATCGGTCAGCGTTTGCGTTGGGCCCGCGGCATGACACAGATTTTTAGAACAGATAACCCTATGATAGGTAAGGGGTTGAGTTTAGGTCAAAGGCTCTGTTACAGCAATGCCATGTTGCATTTTCTATATGGATTACCAAGAATCATTTTCTTAACTGCACCTTTGGCGTTTTTGCTGTTTCAGGCGCACATCATTTATGCCTCTGCATTTATGATAGCAGCCTATGCATTGCCTCATCTTTTGCACTCGGGTATCGCGAATTCACGGCTTCAGGGGGATTATCGTCGCTCATTTTGGGCAGAGCTCTATGAGACGGTATTGGCTTGGTACATTTTCTGGCCGACTACAATGGCGCTTGTTAACCCTCGTCATGGACGTTTTAATGTGACGGTTAAGGGGGGGCTTAATGAGCGACGCTATTTTGATTGGTCCTCATCTAAGCCCTATATTCTATTGGTCTTACTGAATCTTATTGGGTTCCTATTTGGCTTGGCCTACTTAGTCATGGGTGTGAACTTGGAGAGTGAAACGATTATATTAAATATGATCTGGACGCTCTTTAATTTAACCATTTTGGGTGGCGCTATTGCTGTTTCGGAGGAGGCGCGCCAGATACGTAAAACGCATCGTATTGCAATTAGGATACCGGCCATTATAGAGATGGATCAAGGTACGTTACATCAGTGTGAAGTAGCGGATTACAGCCAATCAGGTTTAGGGCTCTATATGCCCGAGTCGCTTCCTGTGGTAGAGGGTGATGCGCTGCATATTATCCTTAGCCTGGGTCAACATGAGCATCGCTTTCCTGCCAAGGTGGTCACATCTGGGAAACACCGTATGGGTATTCGGTTCGACGAAATGCCGGTCGAGCAGGAAAAAAAGTTGATTCAGTGTACGTTTGCACGCGCTGATGCGTGGCTTAAATGGAACGAAGGGCGTGAGTCCGATACCCCGATAAAAAGTTTAATGGAGATTGTATCGATTGGATTCCGAGGGTATGGAATTCTCATTCATCACAGTTTTCCATTTTTTGAGAGAGGGTATCGATTGTTAAGTAAAATAGCGCGTTTTTTTATCGCGCTTTTGCCAAGGCAACCAGATAGGGTGGGTGCACATCATCATGTTAAAATTCAGTAGCGATTATAACACAAAAGTGAATCGAGGGCGTATGAGTGGCGCATTCAACACTGTTTTAAGTGAGAGAAATAGGTACACATCCAAGCGGGAACCCGCTGCGCTTATGATGTTTATGCATGCTTGTCTGCCCTTTTTTTCTCTGCTCACTCTATGCTTAGTGACTCAAAGCGCATGGGCTGTGGCTTCCAGTGGGAAAC
>JAYPBG010000254.1:2025-5759 GCA_038124075.1 Gammaproteobacteria bacterium | reverse complement strand
TACTCTTTGCTGCCCTTGAGCTTTGTGGTTCACAATGTGGCTAATGTGACTCTGCTTCATTAGAGTTGTTGGCGCTGTTTCTTGCCAGTTTGAGCAAGGCTTTTTTAAGGGCGCCTTCTTCCATTGAGGCGGCACTCTCTTCTAGCATTTGAGCATTTCGTTTCGATATTGGTTTGACCTCTTTCCTCTGTTTATAGGTTGAAGGTTGAGAGGTAGGTGCTACTTTTAATAAAATTTTCTTTAAGGTGGCAAACTCTTCATGGCTTTGAAAGGTGGAGAGCAGTTCGGGTATATAAAAGCGAAGTTTGGCGAGCCATGTGCTGCTGGCTACGGTCAGTGTAAGCCGGTAGTTCTGGTAGGCGAACGCTGACGTTTGAGTGGCAAGGGATGCGGGCAAGGCACTGTCTAAAATCTCTTTAGCCAATGAGAGCTGTTTGGTCCGCTGAATGATCGTGCTGATCTGCCGGTTGTTGGAAAAAACGGCTTTTAGAGACTTGATGTATAGGCGGCGGTCTATCATTGTGCCCTCTTTTCAGTGGCGGCTGTAACGGGTATTTGCATGTTTCCTGAGAAAGAGTACTCGAAATAGGATTAATGTAAAGACGAGGTTACATATTGAACTATTATTGTTATGTATGCCGTCAAGTTGTGTGCCTAAACAGTAAAAGTAGTGTATTATTTGTTCGGTCTGATGTTTTGGCCATGGGTAAGCCGTCTATTCGATCTCAAACATGTGGGCTTTGAAAGGCCTTAGCGTAGAAAATTATGTAGAACATTATGAATATAATCTTTTTGTCGAATAAGAAAGAGATCTCAAAAACAGTGCGTTTACATGCGGGGGTTATGGTGGTTGTGGTTGTAGCCTTGCTCTCCCTGCCGCTGTTTACGGGGTTTGCTGGGTATAAGCATGCTTTAAACGCCGATGCAGGTGAGGATGTTGTGACCGTAGGGCTTAAAAGCCAAGTGCAGTCCGACTGGCAAGAGGCACTGACCCATCATGAGAATGAAATTGAAAAAGTAAAAGAGGATGCCAAGAATCAATTTAAAGCACTGACGGTTCGTATGGCAGAGCTTCAGGCACGTTTAACCCGGCTTGATGCGCTCGGCGAGCGCTTAGTGGATGCCGCTGATCTTAGGGGTGAGGAGTTTAATTTCTCTCAAGAGATGCCCCCTTTGGGTGGGCCTCATGATCATTTGCAAAACTATGCTGAGCTTGATTTTATTCAGGAATTGGATCGTTTGGCAAATCAGATTGAGGTGCGTGAGGAGCAGCTGGGTGTGCTTGATAGCGTATTGGCAAACCGTAAGATTGAAGAGGAGGTCTTTTTAGCAGGGCGACCGATACGCAAAGGTTGGATGTCCTCACGGTTTGGTCGGCGAACGGACCCTTTTACTGGACAGCTGGCATGGCATAAAGGCATTGATTTTGCCGGTAAAGAGGGCTCCGATATTGTTTCAGTGGCCTCAGGCGTGGTGACCTGGTCTGGTAAGCGCTCAGGTTATGGCTATTTGGTAGAGATCAATCATGGAAAAGGCTATATCACACGTTATGGCCACTGCAAAAAGATGCTTGTTAAGGCGGGTGATATCGTTCGTAAAGGCCAGGTCATTGCGTTAATGGGCAGCACCGGGCGCTCTACAGGGCCTCATGTTCACTTTGAGGTCATTAAGGACGGCAAGCAAGTTGATCCAAGTAAATATGTTCGTAGAGAGTCTCTTTGAGCTGCGCTTTTCTTAAATAATAGCTGTATTTACCGCTTCTCTTTTTTGGTTTGCTTCTCCAATGCTTATACCTCCCGTATACCTTTTGCGTATCCTCTTGCGTATAATGGCGGTCAATCCGGTTTAAGATGGTTGCCCACGTCTAATTGGTGACTATACTGTTTACCTAAAGCGCTGAAAGCAGCCTGTACTTCTCAAGTAATTTTTAGATCCCTCCCTGAGCCCTTGCTTTGCTTGCCTCAATGCCGTACCGTTTGGTGACTTAGAGAGGATGTGAAAGGGTCGTTAAACGCAAGCAGGATAGTATGAAAATAAATCTATTTAAGTCTATATTTGGAACAAAAAATGATCGCGAACTGAAGCGGATGGGTAAGATCGTCCAGCGCATTAATGAGCTGGAGCCCTCGTTAGAAGCGCTTTCAGAGAGTGAGTTGGCTGGGAAAACCGCTGAATTTAAATCGCGCTTGTCAAAAGATGAAAGCTTGGATCAGCTCTTACCTGAGGCTTTTGCGGTTGTCAGGGAGGCAGGCAAGCGTGTCATGCAGATGCGCCACTTTGATTGTCAGATGATCGGTGGTATTACCCTTCATGAGGGGCGGATTGCTGAAATGCGCACCGGTGAGGGTAAAACCTATGTGGCAACCCTGCCCGTTTACCTTAATGCACTGACTGGAAAAGGTGTGCATGTTGTTACCGTAAATGACTACTTGGCGCAGCGTGATGCCGATTGGATGCGTCCGCTTTATGAGTTCTTAGGTTTAAGCGTGGGTGTCATCCTGTCTGGCCAGAAGCCAGAGGAGAAGCGCCAGGCCTACAAAGCAGACATTACTTATGGCACCAATAATGAGTATGGTTTTGACTATCTGCGCGACAATATGGCCTTCTCGTTAGATGATAAGGTTCAAAGGGATCTTCACTTCTCTGTGGTGGATGAGGTGGACTCTATTTTAATCGATGAGGCGCGTACCCCTTTGATTATATCGGGGCCGAGTGACGATAGCTCAGAGCTCTATAAGAAAATCAATACCATTATTCCAAAATTGGAGAGGGCTGAGCCGGTTGAGCAGCCGCTGCCGAGAGCGATTGCGGGTGATTCTGAAGAGCCAGAAGGTCACTATACCATTGATGAGAAGCAGCGCCAGGTCGAACTCACAGAGACGGGCCATCAATATGTTGAGGATCTGCTGATAGAGGGTGGGCTGTTGCAGGAAGGGGATAGCCTCTACGCGGCAGGTAATCTGATACTGCTTCATCACGTTCATGCTGCCCTGAAAGCCTATGCGCTTTTTCAAAGGAACGTCGACTACATTGTGCAAAATAATCAAGTGGTGATTGTCGATGAGCATACGGGGCGGACGATGCCAGGTCGTCGCTGGTCAGATGGTATTCATCAGGCGGTTGAAGCAAAAGAGAAGGTTGCGATCCGCAATGAGAATCAGACGCTGGCGTCCACCACCTTTCAGAACTATTTCCGTCTCTACGATAAGCTCTCCGGCATGACTGGCACAGCGGATACCGAAGCGTTTGAGTTTCGGCAGATTTATGGCTTGGATGTTGTGGTTATTCCAACCAATAAGCCTATGTTGCGTCAGGACTTGAATGATGCGGTTTATCTGACGCAGGGTGAGAAGTATAAAGCCATTGTTGAAGAGATAAAGGAGGCCACTGAAAAGGGGGCGCCGGTATTGGTCGGCACCGCGAGTATTGAGAGCTCTGAATTGCTGTCTAAGTTTTTGAAACAAGAGAAAATTAAACATAACGTTCTCAATGCCAAGTTCCATGAAAAAGAGGCGGATATTGTTGCGCAAGCGGGGCGGCCTTCTGCGGTCACCATTGCAACGAATATGGCTGGACGCGGTACGGATATTGTTTTAGGTGGAAGTTGGCAAGCTGAAATAGCGGCACTGAAAGAGCCGACTGATGAGAAGGTTCACGAGATTAAGGCGGCGTGGGAGACGCGTCACGCTCAAGTACTGGCCTCTGGAGGCTTGCATATTATTGGTACCGAACGG
>JAYPBG010000254.1:278-1932 GCA_038124075.1 Gammaproteobacteria bacterium | reverse complement strand
AGGTCGCTCTGGCCGCCAGGGTGACCCCGGTATGTCGCGCTTTTTTCTCTCTCTTGAAGACAGTTTGATGCGCATCTTCGCGTCAGACCGTGTGCGCAATATGATGAAAAGCTTGGGTATGCAGGAAGGCGAAGCGATTGAGCATCGTTGGGTGACCCGTTCAATTGAGAATGCGCAGAAGAAAGTGGAAGGGCGTAACTTCGATATCCGTAAGTCACTGCTTGAGTTTGACGATGTGAATAATGACCAGCGTAAGGCGATCTATGGACAGCGGAACTATATGCTTGTAGCGGACAGCGTTGAAGAGGCGATCACCAATATCCGTAAGGATGTCGTGACAACGATGGTGAACAACTATATTCCGCCTCAGTCGGTTGTTGAGCAGTGGGATATACCCGGTTTGGAGCAGACGTTAAAGCAGGATTTTGCGCTCTCTTTGCCGGTGGGGGAATGGCTGGATGAGGATAAGCGCCTCAATGATGAAGGCTTGAAAGCGCGTGTTTTAGAGCACTTTGCTGCGAGTTACCAGGAGAAGATTGATAACCTGGGTGATGCATCCATTATGCGGCAGTTTGAGAAGCAGATTATGTTACAAGTACTGGATCGCCTGTGGAAAGAGCACCTTGCAAGCATGGACCACCTGCGCCAAGGCATTCATCTGCGAGGTTATGCATCGAAAAACCCTAAACAGGAGTATAAGCGTGAGGCCTACACGCTTTTTGAAGCGTTGCTGGATAACATAAAGTTTGAAGTCATTCGTATGATATCCAACGTTGAAATTCGCAAGCCCGAGGAGGTTGAGGCTTTAGAGCAGCAGCGTCGAGAGCAGCTTGAACGACAACGCATGGAGTTTAAGCATGATGCGGCAGAGGGTGCATCGCCGCCGGATATGGATGAAGGCTCGGCTGGGGCCCAAGCACCATCAGGTGAGCAGGGCAAAGCAGAGCCTTTTCAGCGTGAAGGAAAAAAAGTCGGTCGAAATGATGCATGCCCTTGTGGATCGGGTAAGAAGTTTAAACATTGTCATGGGAAAGTGGCATGAGCGAGACGTTTTCAGTGTATCCAGATCTTAAGCCTGTTTCTGGGTTTAAGTTAGCGGCGGTTGAGGCTCATATTAAGTACCCTAACCGTAAAGATCTTGCTCTTTTTCAGCTGTCAGAAGGTGCGTCGTATGCCGCTGTTTTTACACAGAATGCTTTTTGTGCAGCGCCGGTTCAGCTGTGTAAGGAGCACCTGACGTCTCTTGATGCGGCCTCACCTCGATTTCTTTTGGTAAATACAGGGTATGCTAATGCAGGTACAGGTGCTGGGGGGTATGAGGGTGCTCAAGCCTGCTGTAAGGCACTGGCGGAGGCGGCCGGTGTGTCTGAAGAGAGCATACTGCCTTTCTCTACGGGGGTTATCGGTGAGCGTTTGCCGGTAGAGCGGATAACGCCTCATATGGCACCGCTGTTGAGCCAGCTTAATGAAGCAGGTTGGTCGATGTCTGCCGAGGCGATTATGACAACTGATCAGTCGCCGAAAGGGTGCAGTGCGACCTTTGAGTATGAAGGCCGCTGTGTGACCGTAACAGGGATTGCAAAAGGTGCGGGCATGATTAAGCCCAATATGGCAACCATGCTCGGTTTTGTGGCCACGGATCTGGCGGTCGATT
>JAYPBG010000254.1:0-268 GCA_038124075.1 Gammaproteobacteria bacterium | reverse complement strand
TGTTCACCTCAGCCGTAGAGCGCTCATTTAATCGCATTACTGTGGATGGAGACACCTCAACCAATGATGCTTGCGTCATTGCTGCAACGGGGGCTTCGGGGTTAAGGTTGCAAACAGAATCGCAAACGCAACTGCTGGAGCAGTTTACAGCGGCGCTGAATCGCGTGATGACCTATTTGGCAAAAGCGATTGTGCGTGATGGTGAGGGCGCGACTAAATTTGTTGCGATCCATGTGGTGAGCGGTGCTTCTGTCGAGGAGTGTAAAGA
>JAYPBG010000253.1:1729-5831 GCA_038124075.1 Gammaproteobacteria bacterium | reverse complement strand
CTCCAAAACCCTGAAAGATGCTTTGAATGAAGCGATGCGTGACTGGGTGACGCATGTTGATGATACCTTTTATATCATTGGAACTGTTGCCGGGCCTCACCCCTATCCTTTGCTGGTGAGGGATTTTCAGTGTGTCATTGGGCGAGAGGCGCGTGCGCAGTCATTGGATCAGATCGGTCGGCTGCCTGATGCACTGGTTGCTTGTGTGGGCGGAGGTTCCAATGCGATTGGGCTGTTTCATCCATTTTTAGACGATGAGTCTGTTGCCGTCTATGGGGTCGAGGCGGCTGGACACGGCCTCGAGACGGGGCAGCATGCGGCACCGCTCTGTGCCGGTAAGTCGGGGGTGCTGCACGGTAATCGCACCTATTTAATGGAGGACCCTAATGGGCAGATTATTCATACTCACTCTGTTTCAGCAGGGCTGGATTATCCCGGTGTAGGCCCAGAGCATGCTTGGTTGAAAGATACAGGGCGTGCCAACTATGTCGCCGTTACTGACGAAGAGGCGCTGGCGGCGTTTCGTGAGTTGACTCTGGTAGAAGGTATTTTGCCTGCTTTAGAGTCGAGTCATGCGGTCGCTTATGCTGTAAAATTGGCTCAAACGATGAGCCCGGAGCAGTCGATTGTGGTCAACCTTTCAGGCCGAGGTGATAAAGATATTCATACCATCGCTAAGATTGATGGTATCAGTTGGGAGTAGGAAGCGAAGCGTATGAGTCGAATTGAACAGAGCTTAACCCGATTAAAAGCTGAGAATAGAAAGGCATTAATCCCTTACATCACCGCAGGTGACCCCTATCCAGGGGTGACGGTGGGTTTAATGCATGAACTGGTTGCGGCTGGAGCCGACATCATAGAGCTGGGCGTCCCCTTTTCTGATCCTATGGCCGACGGCCCTGTCATACAGAAAGCGGTCGAGAATGCACTTGAGCATGACGTCAGCTTAAACGATGTATTGGCTATGGTGGAACAGTTTCGAGCACAAGACAGCGATACACCGGTTGTGCTGATGGGCTATTTAAACCCTGTTGAACAGATGGGGTATGCTGAGTTTGCACAGGCGTGTAAACGTGTGGGCGTTGACGGTGTGTTGACCGTTGACCTCCCGCCGGAAGAGGCCGCCGATCTAACCGAGCAGCTGGTTAAGCAGGCCGTTGACCGTATCTTTTTGTTGTCGCCCACCTCACGCCCTGACCGTATCAAATTGATTGCTAAACACGCCAGTGGTTATATCTACTACGTCTCCTTGAAGGGAATCACAGGGGCCAATACGCTGGATATTGCCTCCGTTGCAGAGAAGATGGCTGAGATTCGCGCCGTGACAGAGATCCCCGTTGGTGTTGGCTTTGGCATTAAAAATGCCGAGTTGGCAGCATCGGTCGCTGAAGTGGCTGATGCGGTTGTAGTGGGCAGTGCACTGGTAAGCAGGCTGCATAATATATATCAAGCACGTCAAGCGTTAAGTGATGCCTCGTTATTAGAACCGGCGCTAAAAGAGGCCGTAGCGGAGCTGATTCACTCAATGCGTACAGCGATGGATGCGGCAACGTCACAATCTTAGAGTGTTTGTATGGTGATGTGTTTGTATCGTTAGAGGCCATTAATGCAACAGGGTAGATTATGAGTCATTGGCTGGATAAGATTCTTCCGACAATTAGGAATACCACCAAGCGAAAAAACACCATTCCTGAAGGTTTGTGGCGAAAGTGCCCTAAGTGTGAGGCGGTGCTTTATAAGCCGGAATTAGAGCGAGCCTTGAATGTCTGCACCAAGTGTCAGCACCACTTACGCTTGAGTGCGCGCAAGCGTATCGATATGGTGTTGGATTGCGATGGGCGTGAAGAGCTGGGTGCTGACATAGCCCCTGTTGACAAGCTCAAGTTTCGTGACTCCAAGCGCTATAAAGATCGCTTAAATCAAGCTGAAAAAACGACCGGAGAGAAAGACGCGTTGGTGGCACTGCGGGGCACGCTCAATGGGCAGCCTGCTGTGATCGTTGCCTTTGAGTTTGAGTTTATGGGGGGCTCCATGGGCAGCGTTGTCGGCGAGAAGTTTGTGTGTGCCGCTAACCTCTGTTTGAAAGAGCAGATACCGCTGATCTGTTTCAGTGCCAGCGGGGGGGCTCGGATGCAAGAGGCGCTCTTCTCCTTGATGCAGATGGCAAGAACATCGGCCGTATTGAAAAAATTAAAGCAGATGGGTGTGCCCTATATTTCTGTCATGACAGACCCGGTATATGGTGGTGTCTCTGCCAGTTTAGCGATGTTGGGTGATATCAATATTGCCTGAAGGGTTTCAGCGTTCAGAGTTTCTCTTAGAGCACGGTGTTTTGGATATGATTGTGCACCGAAAAGATCTAAAAGAGAGATTAGCTCAGCTGCTCTCAATGCTTGCTTACAAGCTGCCCGCGTATCAAGCGCTGTATGCATCTGAGCACAGCGAGCCGGTGGCCGTGGGCGAGGCTCCAGCGTCAGTGGTTGATGAGAAGACTGAAGGGGCGGTGGAAGAGACGGTTGCATTGCCGCCAACGGGTACAGAGTCAGAAAATGTATCTACCGTTGATCACTGTGATCCTGAGGGGGTTGAACCGCACGCTGTAGAGGAGCAAAATCAGGCGGCGAAAGCAGAAGGAGAAGAGGGCGAGGATAGAGAGGATAGAGAGGATAGAGAGGATAGAGAGGATAGAGAGGGAAGAGCGCGTGCAGAACCGCTTGACCTTCCTGTTGCTGAATCCACCGAAGAGCCAAAAGAGAAGACCATAGAGCAGGCGGCTGATGAAACTGGAAAAATGAACCTGGCGAGCTCCGCAGAGAAAAGGTTTGATAATGACCCAGCCGGTGATACGGCTCAACAAGATAAAACATGAAACGTGATATGAAACATTAGAAGAAGCGCCGTTATATGACCCAGTCGACCACTGAACCCCCTGCCTCTGCAGCACCGACAAGCTTGCCAGAGTGGCTCACCTACATTGAGACGATGCACCCCGCTGAGATGGAGTTAGGGCTGGAACGCCTTCAATCGGTGGCTGACAAGGGGCGCTGGAACAGCTTTGAACAGCCCGTTGTCACCTTTGCAGGTACCAACGGCAAGGGCAGTACCTTGGCCGCACTTGAGGCCTTGCTGCTTGCCCATGGACTGAATGTTGCTGCTTATACATCCCCCCACTTAATTCGATATAACGAGCGTGTCCGCATCAACGGCAAACCGGTTTCAGATGAGGCGTTGGTGGCTGCGTTTAACCGGGTTGAATCCGTTCGGGAAAATACCCCTCTGACCTATTTTGAGATGGGCACACTGGCTGCGCTCGCCCTCTTTAAAGAGGGCCCTTGTGACCTGAGTCAAGGGTCTGAACCGTTTGAGTTGGATGTGATTTTATTGGAGGTGGGGTTGGGCGGACGCCTGGATGCTGTCAACTGTGTAGACCCTGATCTTGCTGTGATCACCACCATTGATATAGATCATACCGAGTGGCTCGGCGACTCGATTGAGGCGATTGCTCGAGAAAAAGCGGGCATCATGCGCCGCGGGCAAGCCGTGGTGTTCGCTGACGCTGCAGCGCCTGAGGCACTCTATCAGCAAGCCAGCGCGCTTGAGTGCAGCGTTATTGATCGAACTCAATATGGCATACTGGACGCCACAACAGAGGCCTATAAAGCTAACTGGTCGGATCATTGCTGGTCGTGGTTTGGTGTGAGCGCGCTCGATCAGGAAAGAGTGACCATAGAGCTCCAGGGGCTCCCTGTACCCAACATGCCGCTGATCAGTGCCGCTACCGCAATACAGCTGCTTTATAGGCTCTTTGAGATGACGCCTGTAGGCCTACGGCGGGTGGTTGAACGCGATCGATTGGTTTCGGCGCTGCGTCAGGTTGAGTTGAAAGGGCGTATGACGTTTTACCCCTCTGCACATACCGCACAGGCAGTACCGCTGCTTTTGGATATTGCACATAATAGGCAGTCTGTTGCTTATTTGGCAGAGCGCCTGCGTCAATGGCGAAGTGGAGCGGTTGATCGACAGTTGGGTGAGTACCAAGGGGGTACGGTTGTAGCACTGTTTGGTGCGCTTCAAGATAAACAGGTTTTGACGATGGTGGAAA
>JAYPBG010000253.1:484-1719 GCA_038124075.1 Gammaproteobacteria bacterium | reverse complement strand
CCATTGACCTCTGGGTACCTGCTGAGGCCGTCGGGCCGCGTGCTTTGAAGGCAGAGGCATTGACAGCGTTGCTCATGGGGGCGGACCTCAAGGTGATGGACATGATGGACAATACAGACACCCTGCTTCTCAAGAAAGGTGGAATTCAGCGCCTTCTTTCGCAAAGTTTGACTAAACTTGGGGAGAATGATGCTAATATGCGCTCGATCGAACTGCTGGTGATATTTGGATCCTTTTATCTGGTTGGGCCATTGCTCTCTCAGCTTGAATCAGAGCTTTGAAGATTGAATATAAGATGGATGTAGAAAATTGAGTTAAAAATTTATCAATTATCCTTGGAGGTTATGTGCAGCAGAGTTTAAAAGAGAGGTTGATTGGAGGGGTGATCATCATTACAGCGATCATCTTGGTGCTCCCTTCGCTGCTCAATGACTCACCTCCAGAACCCAATTTTAAGGTGCCTCAGTTACCCAATATGCCCGAGGGCCTTGTGATATTGAGCAAGCAAGAGAGGGTAGCCCCCTTGTTGCAGGAGGAGCGCATTACCTACGAGGCTGTTGCTTTGGATATTCAGCAGCAGAAAATTGACTATGCTGCACTGGAGAATAAGCGAAGTGATCCTGAGGAGCCTGTAGATAATCTTGTAGATGAGGCTGATTTGGATAGGCTTGTAAGTCGAGTTCAAGCGTCTGAGCCTAAGATAGCACCGGTTGAGCTGACAACGCTAGCACCGTTGAAGGAGAATGAACAGCTCATGGCTGATCCTGAGCGTTCTGATGGGGTAAAACCGGTTTGGACCGTCCAAGTGGCAAGTTTTAAAGCAGCTGAAAATGCCGATAAACTCAATGCTGAGCTGTTACTGAAAGGGTATCGCGCTTATCGTGCATCGCTGGCCGGAGTTGATGGTGTCGCGAGACACCGCGTTTTTGTAGGGCCCGATCTTTTAAAATCTCAAGCGCAGAGTGTGGCTGATACGGTTAATCGTACCTTTGGGGTTGAATCGATCGTAGTGCGTTATGCGCCATAAACGCATGCTAAAAAAATATACGCGTGTAAGAATAGATTGTTGGGTTGAATGGGTATGAGTTTAGATCTCTCTGTATTGAACGTGCTTGATGTTGTCATATTGGCCTTATTAATCGGTTCGACACTGATGAGCCTTTTTCGAGGCTTTGTGAAAGAGCTGTTGGCGCTGTTGGGTTGGATTGTTGCTGTGGTGGCGGCCCGACAGTTGA
>JAYPBG010000253.1:0-474 GCA_038124075.1 Gammaproteobacteria bacterium | reverse complement strand
GGCAGAGTGGCTACAGCAAACGGTGGAGCTGGAGAGAACTACGGCAACGGTTATTGCTGCGGTCTCGATTATTGTGATCTGCCGAGTGCTGTTTGGTATTCTCTCATTGCTGCTTCGCTTTTTTGTAAAAGCGGCTAAGATCTCGTTGGCCGATAGGGTGCTTGGCACCGTATTTGGCTTTTTTCGTGGAGGCTTGATTGTTCTGCTCTGTATCATGGTTGGAAAAGAGTTTGAGCTTATTTACGAGTCTGAGCTGTGGGAGCAATCTTTTCTGCTGCCGAAGTTAAGCGTCTTCGATGAGTGGTTCAGTGAGTTTATGCACAGCATCTGGGAGCAGAGAGGTGATATAACAGAGGATGCAAAAGCGGTGTTCGAAAGGAGCGTAGAACAGAGCATAGAGGCTGTAAAGCATGGACTTTTGTAAAGGATGTAAAGGATGTAAAGGATGTAAAGGATGTAAAGGATGTAAAGGAT
>JAYPBG010000252.1:0-5838 GCA_038124075.1 Gammaproteobacteria bacterium | reverse complement strand
GGGGTGGTGTATAAAGCGTACGACCCCTTTATCAAGCGTACCGTTGCGATAAAAACCATTCACCAATCCCTTCTGAATACCGATTTAAGCGATGAGGTGTTGGCCCGCTTTGAAAAAGAGGCAGAAGCAGTGGGGCGGTTGACACACCCCAATATTGTCTCGATCTTTGATTTTGATCAGTTTAATGGCCTGCCTTATTTTGTGATGGAGTTTGTTGAAGGCCGAGAGTTGAAAACGTTGATGCGAAATAGACAGCCGATGCCTTTAGAGCAGGCGATCCCGCTGGTTGTCTCTGTGCTTGAAGGGTTGGCGTATACGCATCGATTGGGCATCATACATCGAGATATCAAACCGGCGAATATTTTTGTGCTTGAGGGTGGGCAAGTAAAAATTGCTGATTTTGGTGTTGCCCGCCTGGATAACTCTGAATATACCCAGGTGGGGCGTGTTTTAGGCACACCCAGCTATATGTCGCCAGAACAGTGCCAAGGTGCACTGCTTGACGCCCGTTCGGATCTTTTTTCGGTGGCGGTGATGCTGTATGAAATGTTGACTGGACAAAAGGCGTTTACCGGCGGTGATGCGCAAGAGACCATGCGAAAGGTGGTGAATGAGCCTTATCATGCGCTGCCCTCTTTTTGCCGTGATCTGTGGCCACCTCAGTTGGAGCACTGCTTAGCAAAGGCGTTGGCTAAGCAGCCGGAGCGGCGATTTCAGAGTGCTGAAGCGTTTAAGCAGGCATTACTGCCGCTGCTACCCGTAGGGCCTGCTTCGTCCAATCGACAGCAGCACCCATGGCGCAAAGGTTCAATGGCCGCCTTAGGTTTAGCCGGTGCAGTGTCGTTGCTTGCAATGGTGCTCTTCTATGTAGGTGTAGATATAAGTGGAGATGCAGTGAAGTCAGAGAAGCCAGAGAGGTCAGAGAGGTCAGAGAAGCAAGCATCGAGGCCCTCTGATCTTGGCGCTGTATCCGTGCCGGAGGCCTCCGTCACCGCTCATCCAAAAAGGGTGTTGACGCTTGCAGAGCATGAGAAGGTGTCGCGCCTTTTAAAGGTTGCAAAAGCGCACCTGTTGGTTCAACGCTTGGTGATGCCTCAAGGCAGTAACGCCTATGATGCTTATCAGTTGGTCTTACAGATGGACCCTGGGAATAGAGATGCGTTATCGGGCTTGCTGGTTGTTGAAGAGCAGTTGGTTCGGCGAGTACAGGCGCTGAAGAGTGAAGGCAAAACAGCCGACGCCCGCGCCTATTTTGAGTTAGGTCAGAAGCTGTTTCGTAACGGTGAGCGCTGGAAGCAGCCGTTCTGATCGGTTGAGCCTTTTCTGTGTATCTTTATGTTCTCTTCACTTTTTCTGCATTTCATCTTCAAGTCACTCAACGCTATTGGGCAGTTCACCGGGCAGAGCGGTCTCGTTGCGAATGAAGATGGCCTTGTCTACATACTGTTCGGCTAAATCCCAAAGACCCTCCTCTCGAGCCTCTTTTGCTTTGTTAAGAAAGGCTTGAGCAATTGCGATGCGCGCCTGTCTGATGAGGGGGTCGTCGGCACGGATTTGGATCATCTGGTTAAGAAGGTTTAAAGCGGTATCGGGGCTGCTGGAGGGCTCCAGGTTTTCGATGCGTGCCGCTTCGCTGATGGCCTGATAAAGCCGACGCATCTGATCGTGAAGCTGTGCGGTTGTCTCTTTGCCGTTTGCTGTGCTGGGTGTTGGTGCTATTTTATGCGCCGCTCTATGCGCAATGTCGTGCTGAGGGTGCTCTTCAGGGCTCTGTTGGGAAGGCATATTAACGAGAAGGGTGGCGAGCAGCGCCAACACCGTTAGGAGGAGGGCGGCTGCTAACAGCTTGCTTCGCCAAAGAGCCGTGAGTGTGTTTGGTTTGGTGGGTGTGTCATTCAGCTTGTCTAGGGTGCTTGGGCGTTTGGGGTGCTGTATTCCTTGAAACTGAGTGGTAGCAGACTGGGCCTCAAAATGCGCTTCTGAGATGAGCGTCTCTTCAGCAGAGCCGGTGATCTGCGTGGTCTCTTCTTTTTCAGTGCGCTCAGCGCTCTCAGTGCTCTCAGTGGCGCTAGCGCTTAAATGAATTTCAGTTGCTTCAAAATCGCTGGGTTGAGACCGTGCTTGAGGTTGTTCTGCTTGGCTGTGAGGTGCGGAGGCTGCTGCAGGGTGGAAGAGCACGGTGCTGTCGGTGCCGGTCTGTTGATGCGCCATAATCACGGTGGCTTCTGCCTCTGCTTCTGCTTCTGCCCCTGCCGCTGATAGAGCGTCTTGCGTGCAGGAGAGGTTGTTGGCTTGGGGGCTGTAACCGGTCAGTGCGCTGATCAGAAAGCAGAGGCGATCGTAGTCGACTGAGTCGAATTTAGCTTGATAGTAGAGTGTGGTGACCTGCTCAAATGCCGCCTCGCCTAAGGCCGGCGCTTGTTTCAATAGGCTCGACAGTTCGGCGGTGAACTGCTGAAAATCGAGTATCCCTGTTGCAAGAGCACTGTAGGGGTATTCCAGTAGATGGTCCGACATAATGCTGCACTCCTGTTTAGGTCGGTGCTTGTGTCCTAGAAGGCTTAAGAGATAAGGGTAGTGTATCGAAAAAACGGCGGTTTGTGGGCGGTTCTATGTGGGGGTCTTGGCTGTTTTTGACCCGGTTACGCTGCCCAGCAGAATGCCGCATTCAAATAAAAGCCACATAGGAAGAGCCAATAAGGTCTGAGAAATAATATCAGGTGGCGTCAGCAGCATGCCAAAAACAAAACAGAAAACAATGACATAAGGGCGTTTTTCGCGCAGCCGCTCTGCGGTCGTCATGCCGGACCAGATCATCAGCAGTGTGGCAATGGGCACCTCAAAGGCGAGACCAAATGCAAAGAAGAGTTTTAAGGCGATGGTTAAATATTGGTTAATATCGGGTGTCAGCTGGACCTCTTCCGGGCCTACGGTAGCAAAAAAAGCCATGACAATGGGAAAGATGACAAAATAGGCAAAAGCAACGCCTAAGTAGAAGAGCAGCGTGCTGGAGAATAGAAGAGGGATTGCAATGCGCTTCTCGTGCGCGTAGAGGCCGGGTGAGATAAAGCGCCAGATCTGATGCAGTATAACCGGAACAGCCAAAAGCGTGGCCACCGCAAGCGTCAACTTGAAGGGGGCGAAGAAGGTGGCCGTCACCTCGGTAGCGATCATGGTGGTGCCTTCGGGCAGTTGATCTCGAATCGGTTTAGAGACCCAGCTGTAGATGTCATTGGCAAAATAGAACAGCGCCAGAAAGAGCGCAAAGACAGTGCACAGTGCAGTAATGAGGCGGGAGCGCAGCTCAATCAGGTGGTCGATCAGCGGCATGTTGCCCCCTTCGGGTTCCAGCTCGGTCATGAGGGGTGTCTCTTCGGTATGATCAGAAGGGTCTCTGTGCTCTGAGTCAGTCATGGTGAGGTGTATGGGGCTCTGTGGTTTGTTGCTCTTTGGGTGCTGGCGCTTTTTGATGTTTGCTAGCCTCTGGCGTGTGCCCTTCTGTCAGAGAGTGCTCGAGAGGGCCCAGTTCCTGCTGTTTCAGCTGTTCAATGCGCTGCTGCATCTCTTGAAGCTCGATCTCCCGTGTCAGTTCAACCTTGACGTCGGTGACGGTACGGCGAATCTTGGCAACCCAGGCGCCTGTCATGCGTGCCGCATGGGGCAGCCTGTCTGGGCCCAGTATGACCAGAGCAATAATGGCGATCAAGAGCAGTTCAAAAAAGCCTACATCAAACATATGTTTACACTCACTTCTGCTCGTGAGTAGGCTCTTTTACTTGGTTTGCCTGGTTTATTTGGGTTTGATCAGCCGATGACGAGGCGGTTTGTTGCGGTGTGCTGGGTGTTTTGCTGTCATCGTCAAGTTTCTCCGGGTTCTCATCCTTAATTGCCTTTTTGAAGCCTTTGATCGCAGAACCTAGGTCGCCACCAAGGTTTCTCAAGCGTTTGGTGCCAAAGAGTAACAGCACAATGACCAGGATGATCAACAGTTGCCAAATTCCAATTCCACCGATGCCCATAAGGTCTCTCCTGCTCTTGTCTGAATAATGCGGTTGTTTATAGTCAAGTCTAGTGTGTATGTTGCCCGTTGCCTACTCGGGTTTGCGAGCGGCTTTCTCCTCCAGGCCGGAGAGTCCGAAGCGACGGTCGAGTTCATGCATCACCTCTTGCAGCGGTACGTTGAGCTGATTCAGCATGATCATCGTATGGAACCAGAGGTCCGCCGTTTCAGAGATGACCGCTTGAGTGTTCGATGCACTGTCCTGACGCTCGGCATCTTTGCTGGCTAAGATCACCTCGGTTGCCTCTTCGCCCACTTTCTCTAAAATCTTATTTAAGCCTTTCTTGTAGAGGCTGGCGACATAAGAGCTTGTTGGATCGGCCTGTTTGCGCTCGCTCAGCACGGTCTCTAAACGCATCAAAATATCATCAGAGCCAGCGGCTGTTGAGGGGGGTGTCTGTTCTTTATCGGTGCTCATATCTCAGTGCTCATCATTTAAGTTCGAGTAAGTTCGAGGGGTGAAGGGGTTAAGCAAAAGAAGTCCACCAGCAGCCATTAGCCAGCTGATCAGCGGAATCTGTTGCAGCTGGTGCGCAATCGGCTGGGGGGCGGCGGCAACGGCGGCGCCACCGATCAGTGCGATGCCGAGCCAGCGCAGACGTCGCTGGCGCGCCATCTGTTTTGTGCGCTCTTTGTCTCTATGCGGTAGCGTGCGCTGGCGCTGAAGTTGGGCTTGGTTGTTCTGTTTTAAGTAGCTTAAGGTGTCGTACGCCAGCTGAGGCAGCGTAGGGAGCTGCTCGACCCAGAGTGGGAAGCTTCGTTTCAGCTCGGCCAGAATGGCTTCGGGACCGATCTGTTCGCGCAGCCAGCCCTCCAGCATGGGCCGACCAATCTCCCATATGTCGAGCGCAGGGTAGATCTGTCGGCCTAAGCCTTCAATATGCAACAGGGTCTTTTCCAGCAGAACAAACTGCGGCAGCGCCTCAATATCAAACTGCCGAGCGGTTCTGAAGAGATTAACGAGGATAGGGCCGAACTCAATCTCATCCAACGGTTTATCAAAAATGGGTTCGCACACGGCTTGCAGGGCAATGGCAAATTCGTGGATACGGACATCGCCAGGCACCCATCCAGATTCGGCCAATAGGCGTGCCAGCTGCTCATAATCTTTCTGCAGCAGCGCCATCAACTGTCGGGCTAACAGCAGTTGATCGGTTTTGCTGAGTGAGCCGATGATGGCGCAGTCGAGTGCAATATATTGTGGTGCATCAGGCTGTACGACTGAAACATAGATGTTGCCTGGGTGCATGTCGGCATGGAAAAAGTTATCTCGAAAGACCTGTGTGAAAAAGATCTCGACGCCGCGTCGCGCAAGCTTCTCCATATCAACACCGTTTGCCTTCAGTGTCTCAATGTCTGTAATGGGGACGCCGTAAACGCGCTCAGCGACCATGACGTTGGGGGTGACCAGGGGCCAGTGAACCTCGGGGACATAGAGCAGAGGTGAGCAGTCAAAGTTGCGCCCAAGCTGCTGTGTGTTGTTGGCCTCCTGAACCAGGTTGAGCTCGTCAAGAATGGTGCGCTCATAATCTTCAATGACGGCAACAGGGTGGAAGCGTTTCATGATGGGTACGCACTGCTCTAGCAGGCGGGCAACACCTTTCATCAGCGCAATGTCTTTGCGCACGGTCTTTTCTATGCCTGGACGGATGATTTTAATGATGACCTCAGCGCCGTTCTCGGCGCTGAGCGCCCTATGGCTGCCCGCCGGGAGGGTGCGCAAGCGAGCCGTATGAACTTGCGCAACCGATGCCGAAGCAAGAGGGTTTATATCAAAT
>JAYPBG010000251.1:0-5848 GCA_038124075.1 Gammaproteobacteria bacterium | reverse complement strand
GTGTAGAATTTTAATGGGTGTCTAATAAAATACTACTAATAAAATACTAATAAAATACTAATAAAATGTTTGCCAACCTTTCAACGCTTTAGGTGTATCATAGAGCGATCTTTACTTACCTAAGTGAGTGGTCACTAGCGAATGAACGCACGCTGATTCTAACTGATCAAACATTATATGCTTTTTCACGTAAATCTAAAAATCAAACTAAACGCATAACATCAGTACCTAAACCCAGTGGGAGCAATCATATGAAAAGCCCTTCAAAGTTCAGAACAGAGCAGGATAGACTACGCTACACAAAAAAACAGGGTCACGCATGGATTGAAAACTCTCCAATTTGCACAAAAATAGTTGATCTTGATTTTAACCTTCAATTTATGAGCAGCGCTGGTGTCAAATCACTAAAAATAAAAGATATTTCTCAATATTACGGCAAACCTTATCCGCTCGAGTTTTATCCAGCATCCTTTCGTGATGAAATGTCTAAAAGCTTAAGTCAGGCGCTAAAAACCGGCAAAGTGATAGAGCAGGAAGCGGCTGTTATTGATATAAAAGGTAATGAGTTATGGTTTCATTCAACAATAACCCCCATCAGCGAAGATAACACAAGCATTGACTACTTTTTAATTGTCTCACTTGAAACGACCGCTCAAAACCATGCGCGAGTGGCACTGGAACGGTTAAACAGCGAGCTTGAGACAAAGGTTCGAAAGAGAACCGAAGAGTTAGAGTTGGCAAATAAAGAGCTCCTTCAACTTAGTGAAACGGATTGTTTAACCCAACTCCCCAATCGCCTAGCATTTGAAAGACGCCTGAAAGAGAGTGTAGCAATGGCTGAACGGAGCGATCAAAACCTCTCGTTACTGCTTATAGATATCGATCACTTCAAAGAGTATAACGACCATTATGGGCACGATATAGGCGATATCGTTCTACAAAATGTTGCACACGCTATACAGAGGTCGCTAAAACGTAAAACCGATTTTGCCGCACGATTCGGCGGTGAAGAGTTTATGGTCCTACTGCCCGAAACAGATCTAGGCTCAGCACTCGTTGAGGCAGAGACAATTCGCAAATCCATATCACTGGTACAAAACTATAATTTATTGAAAGAGTGTAAATTTGTCACAGCAAGCATAGGCATCTCCTGTATGAAAGGCAGAGAGATTATAACTTCAAAATTGATTAAACAAGCTGACACTGCACTCTATTCTGCGAAGCATTCTGGGCGAAATAATTGTAAGGCTTATGCCCCTCCTTTAATGCTTCCTCTGCTAACAGATTAAAATAACAAAAGCAAGAGCAATAACCTTAGCAACACCTTACTTTATATTGATCTCTACGCTCCAGCCGCGTAAATTATTGTCTAAACTGATTTCAGTTTATAATGACTCAATGCCCTGGAGTAAACCACACATGATCAACAAACACTCAATCCATACTTCATACAAAACACTGTGGCAGAAACGCCGCCGCTCAACGGCAATGACAGCCCTGCCCCTCCTCTCGCTCATGATTGTCGCCACACTCACCGCTGCGACCCACACTCAACTCGCTTCCGCAGGCGACTATATTCAACGCCCTGAAGCGAAAGCGCTGATGGCAGAACTCCAAGAGGAGCACGCGTTCAAAGAGCAAGAGCTGATCAAGATTTTCTCAAAAGCCGAGCGAAAAGAGAGTATTCTAGAAGCGATGCAACGTCCCGCAGAAAAAACCAAAACCTGGGGGGAGTATCGCGATATCTTTATCACCCCCTCCAGCATTAAAAAAGGCATCGCTTTCTGGGAAAAGCACAAGGCCAGCATCCAGGAAGCGAGCGAGTGTTATGGGATACCTCCAGAGATCATCGTCGCAATCATCGGCGTAGAGACACGTTACGGTCAAAACAAGGGCCGCTATAGAGTCCTCGATGCCCTCTCCACATTAGCGTTTGACTACCCACCTCGCAGCAAATTTTTCTATAAAGAGCTCAGAGAGTTTATCTTACTGACACGCGAATCCACCATCGACCCACTTACCGTCAAAGGCTCCTACGCAGGCGCTATGGGGTTCCCTCAGTTTATTCCCAGCAGCTACCGAAACTTCTCTGTCGATTTTGATAAGAGTGGCAGTACGGACCTTATCAACTCCCCCAAAGACGCCATTGGCAGTGTCGGTCGCTACTTTAATCTTCACGGTTGGCTAACAGGAGAAGCGGTACTCTTACCTGCCAAACCGAAAGCCAAAGCAGGGCTGAAAAAAGGTGACCTGGACGATATTGCTAACAACTCTTTAAGCCCGAACACACCCTTCAATGAGATCGAAGCACGCGGGCTCAGCATCATTAAAACCCATGCTTCTGGCAGCGTGCGCAATGAAGACTCACAGAAAGGTCTGCTGATGGAACTTGAAGGTAAAAATGGACTCGAACATTGGGTCGGGCTGCACAATTTTTATGTGATCACACGCTACAACCACAGCCGCCTCTACGCCATGGCCGTTTATCAGCTTGGGCAAGAGATCAAAGCGCAACTGTAGACCGTTTAAGTCAATGAGGCACCTATGCTAAGAGACATACGTCGTGAATAGGTGTCTCGTTGGCACATTAACCCAAACCACCTTAGCTTACTTGCTTACAGAGGTCCACCGATGCGCTTTTTGAATAGATGTTTACGGAATAACCACCCACTGCGCTCAAAAAGCGCTGCAGATGCCTCACGCGACCTGCTCCGATTCAGTCTATTGAGCACGGCTTTGCTGCTGAGCGCCTGCGAACACACACCAACCTCTCAGACGCCTTCCGCTTCATCAACCGACGCAGCCAGCGCAACGGCACGCTACCCGACTGAGGTGGACGGGGCCCCCGATATTAAACTGGATCCAGACACCCTCGTCGATGCCTCACCCCGATACCTGCCTCGCAGCCGCTACGGCAACCACTCTCCATACACAGTGTTTGGCAAGCAATATGAAGTGATGGAGCATGATCAAGCCCTCGTACAGGAAGGCATTGCATCCTGGTACGGTACTAAATTTCATGGCAAACGCACATCCAGCTGGGAACCTTACGATATGTTTGCAATGACGGCAGCACACCGCGAGCTCCCTTTGCCTACCTTTGTGCGTGTCACCAACCTATCCAACCAGCGCAGCGCCCTTGTTAAAGTCAATGATCGAGGCCCGTTTCACAGCAAGCGCATCATTGACCTATCATACGCCGCAGCGGTAAAACTGGGTTTTGCTGAGCAAGGTACCGCACGCGTGCGTATCGAAGCGATACCCATGGCCACTCTGCACCCCGTTGTCGCCAACCGGGCAACGCAAGCACATTCAGATTCAGATTCAGATTTAGAAAACAGTGACTCGACAGAAAAGAGACAAACAGATGTAAAAGGTGCACATGGAAAAGGTGCACATGCACTTCAATATGCCAAGCAGCAACAAACGTCCAACACCCGTACTGCAAAAGAGGGCTCTCTATCAGATGAGAAGCTCTATATCCAAGTGGGCGCCTTCTCAGACCTTCACCGTGCCAAAGAGATGCAAAAAGCGCTCTCTGAATGGGTCACCTTTCCCATCACCATTCTACGCCCCCAATACCAAGAGAGCTACCACCGTGTCCGCATTGGGCCACTGCGCAACTCCGTACAAGCGAAAGCGATCAACCAGCTGCTCGCCAAGGAGTTTAATATTAACACTCCCTTATTGGTCTGGTATTAGAGCAATGTTACACTCTCAAGCGCCTGAACCACTGAAGCTCACTTAACAACCCTATTAAGGGCTGGGAGGCCATTGTCCATTTATGATTAAGCCGTACTCTTCATTCATCATCTCACCCGTTACATCAACCGTTGCCATGCTTCTCTTCATCGCGCTCTCTCTTATTGGCACGGCTTCTGCGTCGACACGTTTCCTCCCTGCGCCACCCAGTATTGCCGCAAAATCCTATATTCTCATTGATGCCGAGACCGGTGAGACCATTATTGAACAGAACGCTCAACAGACGCTGCCCCCAGCCAGCTTGACCAAACTCATGACCAGCTATATCACCGCGCATGAGCTCCAAGCCGGCAACATCAGCATGGAGGACTCCGTCCTGGTCAGCGTAAAAGCGTGGAAAAAAGGCGGATCCAAAATGTACATCCGCGAAGGCGATCACGTGCTTCTTTCAGACCTTATTAAAGGCATGGTCATCCAATCGGGGAACGATGCCAGCATTGCACTGGCTGAGCACATTGCCGGCAGTGAAGATGCCTTTGCCGATC
Source organism: Gammaproteobacteria bacterium (assembly GCA_038124075.1). Taxonomy (GTDB): domain Bacteria; phylum Pseudomonadota; class Gammaproteobacteria; order Pseudomonadales; family JAYPBG01; genus JAYPBG01. Next base: position 1,601 of record JAYPBG010000251.1, on the reverse strand, counting down.
TGATGAATCTGCACGCGGCCGAACTAGGTATGGATCAATCCCACTTTGTTAATGCAACCGGTTGGCCTGCAGAGGGGCACGTCACTACCGCTTATGATCTGTCGCTTTTAACGCGAGCAATGATCACCCGCTACCCTCAACACTATAAGACCTATAAAGAGAAAAGTTTTGAGTACGCTGAGATCAAACAGACCAACCGCAACCTTCTTTTGTGGCGAGACCCCTCCGTAGACGGCGTAAAAACGGGCCATACTGAAGAGGCCGGCTACTGCCTTATCTCCTCTGCCGAACGCGATGGCATGCGCTTAATCTCTGTCGTCATGGGCACCAACAGCACCACCGCACGTGCCAACCAGAGCTTAAAGCTGCTCAACTACGGCTTCCGGTTTTATACCACTCATACAGCGTATGAACCGCTGACTCACATTGAAACGGCCAAGGTCTGGAAAGGCAATTCCAACCTGATCGAGCTGGGCTTAACCGATGCAGCCATTCTGACCTTGCCAAAGAGTCAAACCGATAAGCTCAAGGTTGATATTACGATCAACGAACCGGTCACAGCACCGATTGTTGCGGGCGACCCTCTTGGCCAGCTCACCATCCACCTGGATGAAGAAACCATTTTGGAAAAACCTCTGGTTGCTTTACAATCAATCGAGCAAGGGGGGCTCTTGAAACGCTTATGGCACGCGCTCTACCTCTTCTTTAGTTCATTTTTCTAATGATGCAGACAGTTTTTAATTATGAGCACAGTTTTTCTAAACGGCCACTTTATGCCCATCGAGAACGCCACCATATCCCCGCTCGACAGGGGGTTTCTCTTTGCGGACGGCATCTATGAGGTCATACCTATCTATCAAGGCAAGCCTTTCCGCCTGGATAAGCACTTAAAGCGCTGGCAACGCAGCTTAGAGGCCATTCGACTGACCCTTCCTGCGGCCTATCAAATGGAAGGGCTCACTCAACTGATTCACCAGCTTATTGAGCGCAATGGCGGCGGCAACCTTTCGCTCTATCTTCAAGCCACACGCGGCTGCCCTTCAAATCGTGATCACGCCTTCCCAACAGAGCCCACCGACCCCACCCTCTTCATGATGTGCTCTCACTTAAAACCGCCCATGGTCGATCAGATTGAACAGGCACAAGGCATTACAGCCATCACGTCAGAGGACATACGCTGGGACCGCTGTGACATTAAATCCGTCTCTCTACTGCCCAACCTTCTCCTGAGACAAGAGGCGATCGATGCCGGGGCGCAAGAGGCGATCCTGCTGAAAGAGGGGTCTGTGACAGAAGGCGCCGCCAGCAATGTCTTTATTGTTGCTGACAATACCTTAATCACCCCCCCAAAAATACCCAAAATATTGAGCGGCATAACCCGAGATCTGATTATAGAGCTGGCCGAAGAGCACCATATTCCTGTTTCTGAGCGCTCTATCTCAAAAGCGCAGCTGATGAGCGCCGATGAGGTCTGGGTCACCAGTTCGACCAAGGAGATTCTACCCGTGATCAACATTGATGGCGCCCCGATCGGCAACGGTAAGATCGGTCCTCATTGGAAACAGATGGCAAAGCTCTACTTTGACTTTAAACGTTCACTC
>JAYPBG010000250.1:0-5855 GCA_038124075.1 Gammaproteobacteria bacterium | reverse complement strand
ATACAAATACAGATACAAATACAGATACAAATACAGATACAAATACAGATACAAACAACACAGTGCGTTCATTCACACCTCAAGGCATTCGCGTCATTCAGCTTGAGCGCGATGCATTAACCCATCTTGCAGAGAACATCGACCATCACTTTGACCGCGCCTGTGAGCTTATCCTCAACTGCCAAGGGCGTGTGGTCGTCACAGGCATGGGAAAGTCTGGGCACATTGGTCATAAAATTGCCGCAACACTGGCCTCTACCGGCACACCGGCCTTTTTTGTTCACCCCGCAGAAGCGAGTCATGGCGATCTTGGCATGATGCAGTCACATGACGTGATCATAGCGATATCAAACTCTGGAAAAACGGATGAAGTGCTGACCATTTTACCGCTGATTAAACGCATGGGCGCTAAACTCATCGCCATGACCGGCAATCCCACATCCACCCTCGCCCAACAGGCAGACATCCATCTCGATATTGGTGTAAAAGAGGAGGCATGCTCCTTAGGTCTAGCCCCAACGACGAGTACAACCGTCACCCTTGCACTGGGTGACGCGATCGCCGTCGCACTGCTGGAGGCACGCGGTTTTACCGCCGATGACTTTGCACTGGCGCACCCAGGTGGCAGCTTAGGCCGCCGACTCATTTTACGCGTCAGAGACATCATGCATGCAGGCGACGCATTACCCAAGGTCTCACCCAACACCCCGCTGGCCAATGCGCTGTTAGAGATGACAGAGAAGCGACTGGGTATGACCACCATCATCGATGAGCAAGGCAAACTGATCGGTATTTTCACCGACGGTGATGTGCGAAGAGCGATACAGAAAGATATCGATATGAAGGCAACGCCCATTCATGTCGTCATGTCCTCCTCCTGTAAAACCATCACACCCGACATATTGGCTGCTGAAGCCTTGCGCATTATGGAGAGTCACCGCATCAACGGACTGATTGCCGTGGATGAGCACGGTCGCCCCATTGGGGCCCTTAATATGCAAGACTTGCTGAAGGCCGGTGTACTATGAAACAGCCCCCCATGTCCGAACAGATCATATCCACTACCTCTCCCGGCGTCGTCGCCAAAGCGAGAGAGGTGAAACTGCTTGCACTTGATGTAGACGGTATTTTAACCGATGGCAAACTCTACTTCTCAGGCGCAGGCGACGCCATGAAAGCCTTTACCACACAAGATGGTTTGGGCATCAAGCTCCTTCAGCGGGCAGGCATCGAGGTCGCCATCATCACAGGGCGGCGCTCCTCCATTGTCGAAAAACGGGCAGCCGAACTCGGCATCACCCAACTGTTCCAAGGAGATGATGAAAAAATCGTCTGTTTAAAACGGCTGGCGAGTCAGCTAAACTTAGAGCCAAATCAATTAGCGTTTATGGGTGATGACCTTCCCGATCTACCCCCCATCATATACTCTGGACTGGGGGCTACCGTGCCTAATGCAGTACCCATCGTACAGCACTACGCAGACTGGCAGAGCTCACGCCCTGGAGGCAGCGGTGCCGTTCGGTTGTTATGCGAACTCATTCTCGCCGCTCAAGGAAAACTGGACAGCACATACGATGCGCTACTGGAAAAGGTTTAATGGATAGATACCGACTGTTCAGCCTGCTGGGCATCATCGCAACACTGGGTATCCTTGCTTGGGTTTCGAAAAGCGATAACCTGTTAGAGGTCCCTATTTTTCAGGGGGATAAAAGCCCAACCGACTCCGACTTTATGATGGATAACTTTATCAGCAGGCAATATAATGCAAGCGGTGACTTACACTACGAGCTATCGGCCAAACGTCTCACACACTACCCTCACAATAAAACAGCCCTGCTCGAAAGCCCACTGGTTAACTTCTATAATGACCAGGCCTCACCATGGATCGCCAAATCTCACTCAGGTCTATTGCGTGAAGAGGATGCCTCACTAATTCTGAATGGCCAGGTTTCGATCAGCCAAGACCCTCTACCCTTAGACAGTCAGCCCTGGTTGATTGAATCTGAAGCGCTTACCCTTTACCCTAGAGAGAATATAATTTTGACGGCTTACCCAGTCTCCATTGCCAGCGGACATCAATACATCTCTGCAATCGGGCTGCATGCAAATACGAAAACACATAAGATTAAGCTGCTCCACGAAGTAAAAGGACAGCATGCACCCAATAGGTTAAGATAAACCGCATACACTTAGCATAGGCCACTCATGATGAAACCGTTTCTATCACTGCTATTGAACCCTTACTTAATCTCTTTCGTCACCCCCCTAATCACATCTCTCATACTGCTATCGCCCGCTCATGCTCTTGAAAAAGACAAAGAGTCACTCATTGAGATCCAGTCTGACTCAGCCGAATTCAATGAAGCCAAAGGGACAGCACTCTACCAAGGGGATGTCGAACTGAGACAGGGCACCCTTTTGATTCAATCAGAAGCACTCACCATTTATAACAGTGAAAAAGGCGTCTCTAAAGTTTTAGCCGAGGGTACGCCCGCCCACTATCAACAGCTGGTCGACACAGATAAGCCCCCTGTAAAAGCCAAAGCCAACCGAATCATCTACTTTCCTCAAAACGAGCGCATCGCTTTGGAGGGCAGCGCACGCCTCCAGCAAGGCGAAAATATCTTTGAAGGGGAGCATATCCACTATGATTTGCAAAAGCATATATTAAATGCAAAGGGGCGGCTTAAGAATGAGACAGGGAAAGAGGGCCACTCAACAACCTCAGGGCGGGTGAAGATGGTGATCCCTCCAACGCGTCAATAGACGCTTCTAAAGTAGGCACATTAAGCCAGTCGCAAAGAGTCAGTGTCTACTGGCACCTTATTATTCTGGTTCAGCCACTTCAACAGTATAATCGAACGCTCTGTACCCGATTTACAGAGATAAACGGCCTCGATACCTGCAAACGGCCCATCCTTCATCACGACTCTATCATTGGGTTTAAAGCGGTCAACATTTTGAAACATGTTCTCACGATCACGTATAGAGTCAATCAAAGCATCAGGTGCTCGGGCAAACTCCATCCCAAACCGGACAAACCCCAAAATACCTCGCGTGCTGCGAATACGAGAGAGAGGCTGATCCGAGGGTGCATCAAATACAAACAAATAACCAGGAAAAAGCGGCTCTTTTTTTCCGTTATCACGCGTCATCCAGGGGCAATAAAAATCAAAAGCTTGATTATTCAAGTGCTCACAGGCTCGCACCTCTTGGCGAGGCTTAGTACGTATAACAAACCAACTCATCGCTTACTCCTTGTACTCACTCCATGTACCAAAAGATCATCAGAATCATAACTGCAAAAAACAAAACCTTTTGATGGTAATCGAGATCCAGAAATTAGCAAGCCCAATTTTAATAAACCCGATTTAATATAGAACAGATTTAATATACAATGTACAGATGATCAAAAACAGTCCTCAACATGCCAACGCTCGCAGGCACTCTTTTATTGACCGCCTAATCATGAGCACAGATACCGTACTGCGCTCACTCTCACCGGGTGCAAGCACCGCTTACCGCCCCTCTCCAGCTGAAACTGAACAAGAGGCTCAGCTCTCAGAGCAAGAGCGACGCCACATCGCAGGGTTAATGCGCATAAACCATACCGGTGAAGTCTGCGCTCAAGCGCTCTATCAAGGCCAAGCCGTTGCCGCATCAGAACCCAATGTAGAGACCCTGATGAACCAAGCCGCGCAAGAAGAGGTCGACCACCTGGCATGGTGTGAACAGCGCCTCAAAGAGCTTGACAGCGCACCCAGCCACCTTAACCCAATCTGGTACAGCCTTTCGTTTGGCCTTGGGGCCATAGCGGGTATTGCTGGGGATCGCTGGAGTTTAGGGTTTGTTGCTGAAACGGAGCATCAAGTCTGTCGCCACCTCGACAACCACCTTAAACAGGTGCCCCACAACGACAGAAAAACCCGTAAAATTTTACAACAGATGCGCATCGATGAAGCTGAGCACGCCACACACGCCACTCAAGCAGGCGGGACCCCTCTCCCCGCACCCATTAAAGGCGCCATGTCGATCATGTCGAAAGTGATGACCAAAACCGCCTATCGGCTCTAAGGCGACTCTTAAACGTTTCGTCCGTAGAAGATCTCCAGCATCTCATGCTTTAAACGCTTTCTCAGATCAATGCGCTCAGCCTCACTCAGGTCTTTCTCCCCCATACCAAAGAGGTAGTTATCGAGCTCAAACTCTTTAAGGATCATCTTAGTATGAAACAGGTTTTCCTGATAGACGTTCACATCCAGAATGTGATTAGCATTGTTCGTATCTTCTGATAGGTAGTTCTGTATTGAGTTTATTTCATGATCAATATAGTGCTTACGCCCATTCACATCCCGAGTAAAACCACGCACTCGGTAGTCTATGGTCACGATATCTGAATCAAAACAGTGAATAAGGTAATTCAACGCCTTCAAAGGAGAGATCAATCCGCAGGTCGATACATCGATGTCGACCCTAAACGTGCTGATGCCATTATCTGGGTGACTTTCTGGATAGGTATGCACCGTCAAGTGACTTTTATCTAAGTGGCCTACAATCGTATCAGGCAAGGGGCCCGGCGTCTCAGCAACCGTTTCAGCCGCGGGTATAGAATCATGCTCAGCGATCAGCATGGTCACACTGGCACCTTGTGGTTCATAGTCCTGGCGTGAAATATTAAGAATATTCGCCCCAATAATGCTGGTCACTTCAGTCAATATTTGGGTCAAGCGCTCGGCATTATAGAGCTCATCGATATAATCAATGTACTCTGCTCGATGCTGTTCCGATTTTGCATAACAGATATCATATATATTAAAGCTGATCGATTTAGTCAGGTTATTAAACCCATGCAGCCGTATCTTATTGAACTGATCTCCAGCCATGACGCCCCCCCTTCAACCTCCTTCACTCTTTCACTACCTTCTCTCTTCATCCGCCGAAACGATGTCAAAACTGTGGCTGATTTTTACACCACCTTTTTCCAGCATCATCGAGGCTGAGCAGTACTTTTCTGCCGATAACGTGACAGCCCGTTCGACCAACGTGGGTTTGAGCGCCTCTCCAGACACTTTGAAGTGCAGGTGGATGGTGGTAAAAACCGCAGGGACACCGTCGGCTCGCTCTGCCTGAATCTCCGCCACACAGTGGGTAACAGCCTGTCGAGATTTTTTCAAAATGTGAACAACATCAAATGAAGCACACCCCCCCAAACCCAACAGCAGCATCTCCATAGGCCTAGGGCCACTATTCTCACCACCATGCTCAGCAGGTCCATCCATAAGCACCGTATGCCCACTGCCGCTCGCGCCTGAAAACTTAACATCACCCTGCCAATCTATTATCGCTTTCATCTCCACCTCCCTCTTCACAATATGGCTCGAAAAAATAGCTCGAAAAACACCAAAAAATGCCGAAAAATCAGGCGCTATTCTACACGCTTTCGTATCCGTGAAAATAGTTTTCACCCTCTCCTCATATAAAATAATAAAATCATTAAAATACAAACAGTTATACATTATCCATCCACGTATTCACCCATATCTACCCACTCAAACCCCACTAAACCAAGGTATGCATCAACCAAATAACAGTAAAAACTTATATAAAACTTAGAAAAACTTAGAAAAACTTAATTTTAGAAAAACTTTTTCTCAACAGCACTGTCCAACCATTTATTAAGGTTTTTTTCCGGACGACTGATTAGATTCTATACTACTTAGTAGGCAAGCCATTAAATGCATCCGCTTCGCCTATTTTGACATCACCCCTGATGTCAAAATAGGCCAACCTTTACTCAAATTGCCTTTACTCAAATTAAAGAATGTATAGGGATAAAAATGACCGCTGCTCAAAGC
>JAYPBG010000249.1:0-5867 GCA_038124075.1 Gammaproteobacteria bacterium | reverse complement strand
GTGTGCAGGTGGCGTACTTAAAGAGGCCGTTGTTATCAGTATGGGAATTGAGTATGAAATACGCATAGGTGTCGAAGCCGTCAATATTTGAGAGTTGATTAAATTTTGGTCAACTTTAATGGTTTGCTGCTCAGTTGTCAAACCTCGCCCACTTATTATCTAACCCCGCTATTATTGCATTTAGCTATAGCGGTCATTTGGGTGGGTGTCCTGTTTGTGCTTGTTTGTGCTTGTTTGTGCTCTGAGTTTGTGCTCTGTTGTCAGCATAGGGCGTTAACCTGTGGTCTATATTTAAATCGGTCAGGGTGGGTGGTATCGGTGCATGGATGGTGCTGGTGCAAGATTGTAACGTGGTGAGTTTGAATAAGAGGTCGGGGGCAGGTGAATGGGTATGGTGCTTTCTGAGTGGGTCAATGTGGCCGCGGCTGTGCTGGTCATGGCAGGCTTCATATCGATATTATTTTATCAGCTGTTGACCGGTGTACCCCCTATGCCAAGCCGAGCGGTGGAGCGCCAGGCCGCTGTACAGCTTCTGTCTGAGACATCACTTTGCGCTCAATCATTCCCCAGTCAGCCGGGTGTAATTTACGAATTGGGCAGTGGCTGGGGTGGCTTGGCGTTGGCGTTGGCGCGAGCCTTTCCCAATCATCAGGTGATCGGTATGGAGCTCTCTTGGCTCCCTTTTTGGGTGTCCCGTATTCGCTGTCGTAAGCAGAAAAATGTCCTTATTTGTCGTAAGGACTTTCTTAGGGCAGAGCTTCCAAATGCTGCGGCTGTGGTCTGCTATTTGATGATGGGCCCAATGCCCAAGTTGGAGGCCCACTTAAACCGTTGCTTGAAAAAAGGGGTGCCCGTCGTATCTTTAGCCTTTTGGTTTAGAGGAAGAACGCCGGATCAAGCCTTTGCTTCGTCAGGACCTGGCGTAGCCCTCTATTTTTGGTGATATACTTCACGCCTCTTTTTTAGTATTTATATGACTACCGCGATCTGACAAATGGGTCAGTATCCTGCCGTAATGTCGCGATGATACGGTATTGCAGACATTACATAAACACGCTAGCGAACAGTGAGGTCCAACATGAGCGATTCCAGTCAACATGAAGATCAGACGATTGAACAGAACCAGGGAGCCGAGTCGACGGAGGAGGCGGTCAACAGGGAGAAGCTGTTGGCCAGTTTAACCATAACCGAAGGCGCTGAAGAGTATTTACTGGAACTGCTTGAGAAGCAGGAGAGCCCAGGCATTGGGGTGCGCATTTTTGTTGAGAAACCGGGGACGCCAAATGCCGAGTGCTGTATGGCGTATTGCGCTAAAGGTGAGCAGGAAGAAGATGACTGCCTGAAACAGTGCAGTGAGTTTGCGGCTTGGATCGAGGGGAAAAGCCTCCCTTATCTAGAAGATGCTGTGATTGATTACTCAAAAGATCGCATGGGAGGGCAGTTGACGTTTAAGGCACCTAAGTCAAAAGTGCCGAACCTTGGCCCAGATGCCAGCCTAGAGGAGCGCATTAATCATATTTTAATGGCGGAGATTAACCCAGGGCTTGCATCCCATGGCGGTTTCGTCTCCCTGTTGGAACTGGCCGATGAAGGGCGCACGGCCGTTCTCCAATTTGGTGGGGGGTGTCAGGGTTGCTCCGCTGTGGATATGACCCTGAAACAAGGGGTTGAGAAGGTGCTGTTGGAGCAGATTCCAGGGCTGGAGAAGGTGGTCGACAGTACGGATCACTCTGTACGTGAAAATGCCTACTTTAAATAATCCTCTTTTCTGCTAATTTAAAAGATAATCATTCTCATTTGCATTCGCGTGTGGTTTAATGAGGCCATTCGTCTCGGTGACATCTTTAACTCGGAAGAGGATCAGTGATTATGACTTATCTGGTTAAGTTTTTGAAAACATTGGATAGACAAATATTGAGTAGAAAAGCATTGGATAGAAAAGTGAAAGCCTCCTTTGCCGTGCCTTTTGCGCTGCTTCTTACAGCCCTCTCTTTGCAGCCTGCGCTGGCGGCCGGTGAAGTCAATCTATACTCGGCTCGAAAAGAGAAGTTGATTAAGCCGCTTTTGGATCAGTTTACGGATAAAACAGGCATCAAAGTCAACCTGGTTACAGGTAAGTCCGATGCGTTGCTGCATCGCCTAAAGAGTGAAGGTCGTAATACACCGGCCGATCTCTTTATCTCTGTGGATGCTGGGCGCCTCTATCGTGCGCGAGAGGCCGGTGTGCTGCAACCGGTCAACGCAGCTGAATTGAATGCGGCTGTACCGGCGCACTTGCGTGATAAGGATGGCTATTGGTTTGGGCTCTCGCTGCGTGCACGCCCAATTTTTTACGCAAAAGATCGCGTCAATCCGCAAGCCCTCTCCACGTATGAAGCACTGGCGGGGGATGATTGGAAAGGGCGTGTCTGCATCCGATCTTCAAATAATATCTATAATCAGTCGTTGGTTGCCTCTATGTTAGCGCATGGTGATGAAGCCGATGTGGCTGCTTGGGCAGAGCGCTTTGTTGGAAACTTTGCTCAACCTCCTAAAGGTGGCGACCGTGATCAGATTAAAGCGGCAGCGGCAGGCATCTGCGATGTTGCTGTGGCAAACAGTTACTACTTTGGCAAGATGATTCACGGAAAAGATGAAGCTCAACAGCAGGCGGCTGCAAAAATGGCCATCTTCTGGCCCAATCAAGAGGGGCGTGGTGCTCATGTCAATGTCAGTGGTATTGGTCTGACCGCTGCAGCGTCAAACCGTGAAGAAGCGCTGAAATTGATGGTGTTTCTTGTGAGTCCTGAGGCTCAAGCCTGGTATGCTGAAGTGAACTATGAGTACCCCGTTCGCGAAGGCGTTGAGGTCAGTGAGACATTAAACGCGTGGGGTACCTTTAAAGCCGATACCCTGAACCTTACCGAACTGGGTGTGCGTAACCGTGACGCGGTGAAGTTGATGGATCGGGCTGGATGGCGTTAAAAGGGGCGTTAAAAGGGAAAAATGGGAGGTGGGGGTTGAGCCTCTCCTCTTCCGGACATGCCTGGACGTTCTTAATTACAGGGATAGCCGTTATTATGGCTATCCCTGTTTTTGTTATTGCTGCATCGTTATCGCTCCCCTTTAATGAGCAGTGGCAACACCTTTCAAGTTATCTCTTAAGTGATTATGTTATACACTCACTGCTCTTAATGGTCGGTGTCTCTTTCGGTGTGCTCTCGATGGGCGTGATCACAGCGTGGCTGACGACCATGTGTCAATTTCCAGGGCGCGCCCTACTCTCATGGGCGCTGCTTCTGCCCCTGTCGATGCCCGCGTATATCATTGCATACACCTATACGGGCCTGCTTGATTTTGCTGGACCGGTTCAAACCCTGCTGCGTTCGCTGTTCGGCTGGGGGTATGGTGACTACTGGTTTCCGCAGATACGCTCGCTTGGCGGTGCGGTGGCGATGCTTTCGCTTGTGCTCTATCCCTATGTCTATATGTTGGCGCGAGCCGCTTTCTTAGAGCAGTCGATCTGTGTGTTAGAGGTGAGTCGCACGCTGGGTTGTACGCCGTTTCAGAGCTTTTTCCGAGTGGCCATGCCGTTGGCGCGGCCGGCCATTGTGGCAGGGCTCTCCCTTGCACTGATGGAGACGCTGGCCGATTATGGCACTGTACAGTACTTTGGTGTTGATACCTTCACGACCGGCATATTTCGGGTCTGGTTTGGTATGGGGGATGGGCAGAGCGCTGCGCAGTTAGCGGCGGTTCTGCTGCTGTTTGTGGTGACGCTGTTGGTATTGGAGCGGTTTTCGCGTCGTCGCGCACAGTTTCACCACACCAGTAATCGTTATTCACGTATTGAACGTTTTAAATTGAGGGGCGCCAAGGCCGCATTGGCGACGGTGGCCTGTTTTATGCCTCTGTTGGCAGGCTTTGTTCTGCCCGCCCTGCAGCTGCTCTATTGGTCCATCTTTACCTCTGAAACGACCATGGACAGCAGTTTTTTCCTTTTGATATGGCACAGCCTCTATTTGGCTGTGATTACCGCGCTGTGTGCGGTGTTTATTGCGCTGCTCTTGGCGTATGGAAAGCGGATGTTAAATCGACCCATTGTCACGGTGGGTGTGCGTGTGGCGGCGATGGGGTATGCCATACCGGGTACGGTGATTGCTGTGGGCGTTATGCTGCCTTTTGCTTGGGCCGATAATGTTATTGATGCTTGGTTTCGAGCGCACTTTGATGTGTCGACCGGCCTGTTGTTAAGCGGTACCTTGTTTGCTTTGATCTTTGCTTATCTGGTCCGTTTTCTCTCGGTCTCTATTCAGAGTGTTGAAGCGGGCTTAATGAAAATTCGTGCTTCCATGGATGATGCTGGGCGTACATTGGGGCTGACCCCTTTTGCGGTGCTACGCCGAATTCATTTGCCGATTATGAAAACGACGCTGCTTACCGCACTGCTGTTGGTGTTTGTGGATGTCTTAAAAGAGCTGCCAGCGACGCTGATACTGCGCCCATTTAACTACAATACGCTTGCGGTGCGCGCCTATGAGATGGCCTCGGATGAGCGTTTAGCGGATGTGGGTTTACCGGCGCTGATGATTGTGCTGGTGGGCATTATTCCTGTGATTCTATTAAGCCGAGTCATTGATCGATCTCGTCAATTGGAGGGTAAGTAGAGCGTACTATGTTAAAGATTGACGCTATTTCTGTAGCCTATGGCGACCGCTGTGTCGTCGATCACTTTTCGTTGCAACTGAAGCAGGGTGAGATTGGGTGTTTGTTGGGGCCCAGTGGCTGCAGTAAAACGACCGTGCTGCGCACTGTGGCGGGCTTTTTACCCTTGCAGAGCGGTAGTCTTTCGATCAATGGTCGAGAGGTCTCAAACCCTCAGCGCTGCTATCCGCCAGAGCAGCGTGATGTGGGCATGGTGTTTCAGGACTTTGCGCTCTTTCCTCATTTGACGGTTGCCCAGAACGTCGCGTTTGGTATTGGGCGTTGGAAACCATCGGAAAAGGATCAGCGTGTTAAAGTGCTGCTGAAGTTGATTGGTTTGGAGGAGATGGGCAACCGTTTTCCTCATGAGCTGTCGGGTGGGCAGCAGCAGCGTGTTGCCTTGATTCGCGCATTGGCGCCTAAGCCCAAGTTGTTGTTGATGGATGAGCCTTTCTCAAACATTGATGTTGAGTTTCGTGAGAAGTTGACGGTGGAGGTCGCGCAGCTCTTACGTCAAGAGGGGGTGACCGCGTTGTTGGTGACCCACGATCAGAATGAAGCTTTTTTGATGGCGGATGCGATCGGTGTCATGCGCGCAGGGCAGCTTGAGCAGTGGGACAGCGGTTATAATCTCTATCATAAGCCGAAAACGCGTTTTGTTGCAGACTTTGTAGGTCAGGGTGTCTTTTTAAACGGTACGGTGCTTGAGGATGGCCGTGTTGCTACAGAGCTGGCGGTGATGGAGGGCGTGTTACCCGAGAACACATCGGTGGGGGATGCGGTTCGAGTGCTGGTGAGACCGGATGATATTGTTCATGATGATTGCAGCCCGCGAAAAGCCGTGATTAAAAATAGAGTATTTCGGGGCGCCAGTTACCTCTACACCTTGGAGCTGCCGAACGGTGAATCACTGTTGTCGATGGTGCACTCTCATCATGATCATGCGGTGGGGGAGGCGCTTGGGATTACCTTGGAGATTGCGCACTCGGTTATTTTCCCTGCTGATGCCTGAGGGTTGCTCAGGCACTCTTCAAGCTTACTGATGATGATTACTTTTATGATCGATGAGTTAGCTTTCATTGCCTGTAAGTCGATGCAGCAAGCAAAGCAAGTTCTGCTTTTGACTCTTTTTTTAGGCTCTTAGGAAGGACTGGTTAGTCACGCAAATTTGAGTATAATATCTC
>JAYPBG010000248.1:2805-5870 GCA_038124075.1 Gammaproteobacteria bacterium | reverse complement strand
CCTCAGAACCAACCTCAGAACCAACCTCAGAACCAACCTCAGAATCAGCACTCTGGAGTATCTCGATAGAGGTTAATGTCTTCTCGACATCTTGGTAGTGACGTATCGCGCTTTCCACCAATTTATCAGGCGTCAACAGAATATTGGACTCCAACGCTAGAGTGACTGCCGCATCATTCATCAAGTTACGGAAATGCTCTGCATCTGACGCGGCTAAAACATGCTCTATTGCGTCGCTGCCTTTTGAACGCATCTCAATTAGGCGCTGAACAATCGTATTCAATGCCTGCTCTTGTCGAACCAGAGCCCCTACTTCAATATCCACACTCACGGTGTTTCTAAGGTTCCACATCTGTCGGCCACCAAATTCCGAATCCATCCCGCCAAACGTCTCAATATGCTCTTTGCGAACCTTTATTACATCCGTAATCGCAGGAATATGGTCTACAACTGACGTAACCTTTTTATACCACTCTTTGATAATATATCCGAGCTCTTCAACCACACGCGGTCCACAGCTGGTTACATCCGTCTGCTGGGAGTGCTGTATAGAACGATACTGAATCGCTTTTGACAATTCACTGCCCTCATTCTGCTGATCAAAGTCTTTCACAATACGTTTTAATTGCGTCTTGACCTCATGAGGAATCATCGAGTTTGCTTCCATCGGATCAAGATAGTAAAACAGGAGCTCTCTATCTTGATTAATAAAGAGTACCACTGTACTCCAGTGATCGTTGTTACGGCCATCAGCGGCTAAAGGACTGTAAGGGATAATGTGCGCTTGAGCAGTGTCAGAGATATATATCGCTGCATTCAACCATACATGAATATAGAGTCTTAATGTATCCTCAGTTACCGCCACTGAAGGCGCGAGTGATAATGTTCGGTGATCAACACCTTTTGTCACCTCTTGTAACTTGTGCTCTACAAGAGTATGCACGTCAGCGTCATCATAGAGGTAATCTTTATTCACTCCACCGTTGCGTGCGATATCAGCAGGTGTAAACTCAATCTTGGCAACCCCTTCTCTATCTAACACTTCGAGTAGAGCGGTCAATCGCTGCTCCCAGACCTCAATCTCGTTTGGATTACTTGGAGAGACTAAAAGGTTCCTGGCTTTCATTATCTTCTCTTCAGCGCGTTTAGCTAACCAAGATGGTGCCGTGTCAAATAACTGCTGAATTGACTTATACTCTTTAATCAACGACAGCAGATCACCACAGTACTCACGAGTAACATCCCTAAACTCAGCCATCTGTTGAATGAAGACGTTGGTACGGTTTAACAGTTCATAGCGACCCTCTATCTTTGACAAGGCAGCTTCAAAATGTGGCCGTAATTTCGGAAGCTCTAACACCTTAGAGGCATAATCGTAGACACAGCGAGTCTCTTTCTCCACCTCAACCTTCATCAGCTCCTCAATTAAAGCGGAGTGCTGCTTATCCAACTGATCAGGAATCGACCTGCTTGAGCTGAACAACGACTTAGACATTCTCTGAAATTTTTGCATCTCACCGATCAACTGATCCGTCAACTCAATGATCCTCTTCTCCGCTAACCTCTTAGGCTGTGCTTTCATTGCGGAGCGCACTTTGATAAGCGAGATCGTATCCGCCAGGGCCGATCGATAACGCTTGCCAGCAAAGTTCAACAATCCCACGCGCTCCTGATCAAGCAATTGAACAAATGGCGCAGCGTCACTGCCTGATAAGCCTTCTACAATCGTCTCCAACGGCACGAGTACCTCGGCATGCTTCGTTACGATATCCGTATGATTCACTGCAGCCGATAACTGGTCCATAAGGAAATCGTAGGCATCATCAAAGTCATTCAGCTGAGCCGTTAACATCTCGGCAGGCCCAATCAACATTGGGCAGCCACTAAATTCAGGTGGCAGCTGCAGCAACCAATCGCTTCTCTCAGCGGCCGGGTCTCCATCACGCTTAATCATCAGCGCTAGCTCGTGTAGCGATTTATAAGCGGATTCAACCGAATCAAAATTAAAATTCAGTGAGGCATTCACCAGCAAACTAAACAGATTCTTCAAGTTGTGCACTTGCGTTGACTCAAGAGATTCGACGAAATCAGAAGAAGACTGAAGCCCATCTGTATACTCATTAAGCTGCAGCAGGAGCTGCCCCACATCGTCACGCATCAACACCTCTTTCCAACTCAGAACCTCATCCGACTCCGTGCTCAATTTACCCGCAAGTAGAGACCATTGATTATAAAAATTTCTAAACTGGTTCAGCTCGACCTCTTGCGTTTCTGGCAATTCCCTAATCGACACAGTATCTGTAATCAATTTATCAATGGTTGTTGCTCTGGTAGAAACGTTAGACCCCTCTTCGTTAGATAATAAGCCAATACTCTCCCCTGCCTGCTCTCGCGCTTTTAACTCAATTATTTTATTTAGTACGCGAACAGCCGCTGGATTTTTGCACCCTGATTCAAGCTTCCTATTGAGCACATCGTTAATGGCAGCCGGTAGTTGCTGCTCTAACGCTCGCTCCGTTAACCGCTTCAAAAACACTTTACCTGCTGGCATTTTTTCCCCACCAACACCAGAAAACCAAATTTCTTGTAGCGTATTAGAGCGCTGCTTTATCAGCTGCTTGCCCGCTTTCATTATCCGTGACGTAGAGAGATAAATACCATCGATATCGCTGAATTTTGTTTGGATCTCCTGCTTCACCGGCGCTCCATACAGCATACCCGTAAAAGGAGTGAGAAGGGCATTCTGCAACATGGACGTCTTCTCCATGGCTGCCATATACTCGATCAAAAGAGGGACAAGATCGACCAACGCATCTTTATAGCGGCTACCACCCTCCCGCTTATTGAGATAATGTTCAGTCAACGTTTGTATAATACTGTGAAGCTCCTTTTGGGGCTCAACACGGACTTCCTGTCCATCTTCATCCGAGTTCATGCGGAGGGTCAGTAAAGCCATATACCGTTCATCAGCCAACAAAAGATTGAACATCCGCAGCGCTATAGGAAATTCGAACTGTTTTAGGATCTCTACAGCCCGCCCTTGGTCATCACGAGCCACCTCAAAC
>JAYPBG010000248.1:0-2795 GCA_038124075.1 Gammaproteobacteria bacterium | reverse complement strand
ACCTCAAACAGCTCTAGAACTGATTCAGCGATGGTCGCTTTCTCTGCCAACTGTTCACGCACCCTCTCAACAGATGTTAGATTTAACGTCGTTCCAAATAAGATATCCGCATTCTCCAGACCCATTCGATCCACACAACGAAAAACCCTTTTGTACTCACCTCTATCCATGTTGAATGCGGTTTCCACGTCCAGATCACATTTGGAAATGGCCTCATCAAGCTGGCTTTGATGCGGTTGCTCCAGCAGAAGGCCAATATTACCTCTCAGGCATCTCCGCGCCGCGTTGCTATTTTGCAGCAACCGTTGGCTCTCCTGTTCAAGGCCATACACCGAAACACTGTTAGCGCCTCCTTTATTCAATTCAACAAGCGCCGCCTTCATCGGGTCCTTAAGCTCCGCTTCCAGGGGAATAGCGCGATCAACCAGGTCAGACAACAACAGCGACTGTTTCTCTTCAAGCGTCTGATTATCCAACCCCTCCATCTGATCGGCTAAAACCGTGGCAAGTGCAATTATTCCAGAGTAAAAATCCCACCTATATTGCTCTTGCGCAAAGAGGTGTCGAGTGGCGCCGCTCTGCTTCAGCAAAAGATAGAGCGCATCCGTCGCCTGCTCACGCGTGAGTTGAGGATAATCACCCTGGCGTATCTGACCAATTTTACTCTCAAGTAACTTCAGGATAAGCGGATAGCAAATAACTGAACGATGCAACTTTAAAAAACGCTTAGGACCCAATAATCTCAACTGTTCAGAAAGCTTATCGAGACCATGCTGCTTGCTCAACCGATAAGTATCGTAAAAGTTTCGGGCAACATCCACTGGATTGTCGTCGACCCATCTTTTTTGGGGAATTCGATCAAAAAATTTCGAGATTTCGAGTTTAGCATCAGAGTCTAATTGCCGGGTTAGAACAAAATTAAATTGTTCACCCTCGTCCATCTGACCAATGATATTAGATTTAAACAAGCCATCATTTGGTCGCGCCAAACAACGGGGCCCTCTCAGTATTCGAGTCATTCGAGGGGGGGCGCATCATCTGTTTCTATCGGCATTAAGGCCTTTACTGTTGCGGCTCTCGGATCAACCTCCGAGACAACCATGTCATCGGAGGATACGTCACTCGACACCCGTCGACAGTCCAGTAGTGTGTTGAGCATAGACAGCGAATCAGCGAACCTTTCTCTAAAATCAGTCATTTTACAGCGCCCCTATTTTTGAACCTAATATTTAAACGTAATACTGCTCTTTATCCACTGACCTACTTTCAAGCTTTGACCTTTCCCTTGCCCTTCTTCTGATCACAGGCATCACCTCGGCCAATGTTATCGGGGTTTCCATTCAGACTGAATCTATGATGATTATAATCTTTAATCGCACGTCCATCGGGTTGAATGATATAAGTAACTTCATAGTTATGACACTGATAATCCGTGGACTGTGCTAGAGCAAAGCCACCATGAACCGTTCGATAATACAGACCACTTCTTTGTACACCGTCGGCAAGTACAAAGCCTTTAGGAAGCTCATTACCAGGTAATGTGCGGGTACCATCTAATCGTTCTTCAGATAGAGTCGGGCGCTCTTCTTCTGTTATATCTGAACCACCCCCCTCTTTAGAGGTCTGCAAATACTCAATTTTTGTTTTATAGAATAAACCGTGAGTGGTACGCTTAGAGGTTGCCCGAAGCCCATCGGTACGCGTAAATACACCCGGCCCACTACTCATACCCACCTCATACCTTCCACTAAAGTGATCTCCATTTTGATGGAAAAATTGGCCTGTTCCGTTCGGTGTTCCGTTTCTGAAGTCACCAAAGTAGGTACCTACACCTGGAACTCGAGCGATCCCCTGCCCCTGCAACAAGCCTCGCTGATTAAAACACCCAATCAGTTGCACATTGTTATCATTGTTATCAAAAGTCATGATGCCGATGCCGTTTGGACTGGCGTTTTCAGTGTTTAAACGGGCCGCTTCCGTTTTATCGAAACCGAACGGCTCTACTTTCTTAGTATCGATCTTAACATCTTCACCCTTGCCTTCAGCAACCCGATTCTGATCAGATTTTTTCGAGCGCAAAGAGAAAAATTCAATAATTCTCTTTTTTCCCTGATCAATAATACCGCGAAGCCCTTTTAACTGACGGCCCATTTCAGCACCCTCAGACTTCAAAGCCTCCATTTTCGGTAGCGTCAACTGTCCCCAATAATCAAAACGTTCCCTCTTAATTGAACCGATTCGCACAACTTCTGCTGAGTCATACTCGCTGCAGTTGTCAATGGAGTAGTAGCTCCCTGTCCCTGGGTCGTTTTTTAACTTCTCTAGATAAGCATATTCAGGAATCAATCGAAATGAAGCCTCTTTGTCATTGCTTATCTTAAGCTCTGTAAACGCATTGGGCTGTTCTAGAATAGCAGAACGAATCTCTCTTTTGAGTTGCGCTCTATCATCATCTGGCATACCGCTTTCATAAAACCGTCGCATTAACTCTTCAACAGTAGGCCGAACGGGAACACCTACACTGATAGCACCACCTGACTGGCTACTCAGGTGCTGTTGGTTGGTAGCGTTAAAAATATTTGATGAGGCATTGACTACAGAACCCGATGTGGGTTGTATCGGATCAACCACAATCTCTTCTTCAGTCTCCCCCTGACGTAAAAGAGGCGTCAGCAGCATGTTATTCGATCCTGATGAATTGGATATACCAGAACGAGGCGTTTCATTAAAGTCGGCCCAAAGGTTTGTAGGTCAGCTGTTACCAACAAAATTATTCATATGTACCGAGTCCGTCA
>JAYPBG010000247.1:1893-5880 GCA_038124075.1 Gammaproteobacteria bacterium | reverse complement strand
ACAAGAAGGCGGCGTGAATTTGAGCAATCTATTTCGCGCCAGCGACTATATACCAGCTTGTGATGAAAGCGTGCCGCTAGTTCCATCGGTGGGTATGTCCCATTCTCCACCCAGTAACTCGCATCATCTAATAGCTGTCTGAGCTGAATTGCGATCTGAATAGGATCGATACCCACATTCTTTTCAGTACGACGAAATGTACCCGCCCACTTCCAAACTTTGCCAAATAACTTTTTATGCAGATCACATACAAATCCTTCGGTTAAAACATCAGGTTTCTTCTGTTTCTTTAACCACTGCAAGCCTTCATCTATATTGGCTTGCTCTAACTGATCAAGTTCACCACGTGTAGACACATGCCTATATTTCAGCCCTTCCATCTCATCAGGATCGAGGGGCGTTGCGCCATCCGGATAATCCATTATGTCAGTCATTCTTCGTTCCACAGGTCTGATGGCATCTTTTCTACAATCTGAGCTGCAATACGTTCTACTTCATATTCAAGCTGCTCTTTACTTAATGCCTGCGCCTCAAGCGCCATTTGCGTGGAAGCCGATTTCACCTGAACTTTTGCTTTTTCGATAGCACGCTGCTTAATAATATCCTCAACATCTTGCTTCGGAACAACCGCATAGACGAACTTACAATCCATGGCCTCGGCCATAGCTTGCATTGTTTTAAGCGTCACACTTCCTGACGGCTCATCTTGTTCAGCTTTTGATATACGGGCTTTAGTAACGCCTAAGCGCTTAGCAAGCTGTGGCCCTGACATTCCAAGAGCCGTCCTTACTGTTCTCAACCAACCCTCTTGAGGAAGCATAGAAAAGCCATCAAACTGACTAACAGCTTGATTTACTTTGTCTCTATATTGCTTAGCAACGATCTTCTCAATACTCATGGTCAACCTATTTGTTTACTAACCCAATCCATTAGCCAACATATTTATATACTCTAACTCAATTAAAGTCAATATATTTATTGACTGAAAGTAAATTCAAGTCAACATTTATATATACCCTAAAACACTGACAGTAAATATATATGTTTACCCAATTATCAAGATTAGCCTGAATTTGCGCCACAACAACCGCTTTGCGGTTTAATCTAGAGCATATATTGGTACTCTCAGTACCTTCGTCAGGTATATTTCAGGCTCATCCACGCTGGTTTTACCGAGGTAGGAAATACTGTGATCAGACTGCTGCTTTCGAAGCCAATCAACCAGCTCTTGGGTGCTATTGCAGTCATCTATGTTGTAGTCACGAATATCATTGAGAATTTTCGGATCTTGCCATGTCTTACCATCAGGGTTTTGTCGCCAATGCTCATAAACAACATTCACGTATCCCTTGGTCAGCAAAGGTTGTTTTCTGTAGGCGGCTAAAACCTGAATCACTTAGTTTGTAGATAGCCAATGCCTATTCCCTCTGATATCATTTGAAATCTTGCAGTGTCCAATTTAAACAATTCACCCTACGCTTCAACAGCATCCTCTTCCAGGATCTCTTTTACATCCCGCTCTTCCAACAAAATCGACTCCAAACGTTCATGCAGTTTATTGATCGCATAAGCAGGCTCCTGAAAATAATCCGTGGACCACAAGCGTGCAATTTTCCAACCCAGATTCTCAAGAATCTCTTGCCTTACCCGATCTCGATCACGAGCGGATGGTGAGCCATGGTACGTAGCCCCATCACATTCAACCCCCGCCAGGTATTCACCAGGCTTATCAGGATGAATAATACCAAGGTCAATTCGAAATTTAGAAACACCGACTTGGGTTTGAATTTTCCAGCCTTTTTCTCTTAATTGCATGGCAACTGCTTGCTCAAAATCCGAGTCGAACTGATCAACACCATAATTTGCTGAGCTGAATTCCGCAAGCGCTATTGGACCGCGTTCTGCAAATTCAAGATAATTCTTTAAATGCTCTATTGCAGTTGCTTGGGTGCGTGAAAGATCTATCATTGATGAGTCGAAACTGGAAAAAACCAAAACTTCTGTCGTTGCACGCGTCACCGCTACATTTAAGCGACGCTCTCCGCCCTGCTTGTTTAGAGGACCAAAGTTCATACTCATTGTGCGTCCGCCAGCTTCTGTGGGCCCATACGTCAGAGACAGAACTATGATATCGCGCTCATCACCTTGAACAGACTCAAGATTTTTTACAAAGATTGGGTCAAATGTATCCGTTGCGATAAAGAACTCTTCGATTTTTGGATTTTTACGTCGTGCTTCATCCATAAAGTCTTCGACCAGTTTCTGCTGCTGTGAGTTGATCGTAACAATCCCAATGGATTTTTTGGGGTCACCGCTAAGCATGCCTTCCAGTCTCCGGATAACCTCAGAAACAACCGCCTGCGCTTCTATGCTATTGGTTTGACCACGCCCCTTTGAGTAAACGCCTTCAACTCTATGGAGCGTAACGGCGCTCTCTTTCGTCTCTGCTGATGGGAAGGTGGTTAACTGATTCTGATAATAATGAGAATTAGAGAACGCAATCAAAGTCTCGTGACGACTACGATAGTGCCCCGTTAAACGAAGGTGAGGCAGTTGAGCGGCCAGTGCTTGATCTAGGATAGATTCCAGATCCCCCTCATCGGAGTCTTCTTCCTCTTTACGGCCAAAGTTATTGCTGGGTGGCATCTGTTTGGGGTCACCCACAACAATGACATTGTTTCCACGGGCAATCGCACCGACGGCGTCCCAGGTGGTAATTTGGCTTGCCTCATCAAAAACCACCAAGTCAAACAGTGCAAAATCAGCCGGTAAAAACTGAGCGACAGAGAGTGGCGACATCATAAAACAAGGTACGAGATCGGTGAGCGAACTGCCCATTTCATGAATCAATACCCGGATGGGTTTATGGCGCGTTTTCTTCGTCAGTTCTCTTGCTAAAACGCCATATTCAACAGGTGCACTGGAAGCGCTTCGATCAGGCACATTACCCGCCGTCTTAGCGACGATATACTCTGTAGTCGTGGAAGAGACATCAATATCCAGCTCTCGAAAGTGCTGAATTGTCGATTCATGGGAAGCCCCGGCAAACCGCACAAGTGAAGGACGCTGATCAATCAGTTTTGGCGCCAACCAAATACAGAATGCAGTCATCGCATTCTCTTCACACTCTCTAGGAGAGATCACCCGCGATTCAAGCGCCGCCGACAAAGGCTCCAGTTGATATTGAGAGGCCTCTTTTTTAGCTGATAACCAACGACACCATCGATTAAGGCATTCACTGTACTCAACAATAACACCAAAATCCGACGCAATTTTCGTCAAATCATTATCGATGTCAATTTGCAGTTTTAGTGACTCTGCTTCTTGTTGAAGCCCTTTTAAAGCCTCAGTACTGTCTGCTAGCTGTTGTGCTAAACGCACCAATTGTGAACCATCGGATAGAAAATCACGGCCATCGACAAGGTGTCTGCGCAATACACCAACCGGCAAGGTAAAATCGTCAAAGGCTGATACAAACTGTTTGAACAGTTCTAGAGCTCGTTGCCCGTTATTCAAGACTCGGGATAACTGCTCCTTATCGGTATCAATGCCTGGCCATGCTGACTCATTCTTAATGTCTGCTGCAGTGGACTTAAGCTTTTTCAAAGTCTCTCGTGCATCTAAACCCGATTCCAAAATAGAGAGATCTAGGATCTTTTCAATCCCTTTTTGCTTGATCTCCTTTCTAAGGCTGTAGCGTTTGAAAAATCCAAAGAGTCCAGTTGCCTCATTACGCTGAGTAATCCACTGTTCCCAATCACACTCCTCTAATATACTCCATTTAAGACCATGACCAAAAGTAGCGACTTGTTCATGCAGTTGTCCGTGTAATGCCACACTTTCACTCAGTGCAGAAACACGATCAGCACCACCATTTTGCAGTGCAAAATCAACATCCCCCGACATCGCTAAGCTACATAGCTCTGAGAGTCCAGACAACTTGTTGAGCTTAGATAAACATAGGTGTTCTATCGGCGTCTCCATTAA
>JAYPBG010000247.1:0-1883 GCA_038124075.1 Gammaproteobacteria bacterium | reverse complement strand
TAAGGCCACCGCATTAGCGCGTGCTTGTTTCGCAGCCGTTTGGATTCGATTGGCAATGGCAACGGTATCTGTGCGCCATTGATTCGAAAACTCAAGCTGCATAATGGAAGAAAATTTTTGTGGATTGAGGTTTTCTACTTCGCCATAAGATATGCCAAGTTGTTGTGCTGTCGATAAGTAGGATTCAAGGCCTTCCTTGTTCTTTATAGGCGCTTGAATGATATCCGCTGGCCATGATAATCGTAGTGGGTGATCGTGTTGAAAACGAACCACTCTTGCAATGGCATCACGGGGCGATAACCCCAATGCATGACGTTGATGCAGTTCAGCAACGTAATTATTCAACGCATGGCGAACATCTTCTAACTTCTTCGCTTTTGAAACCCAATCACTTTGGGTATTTCTCTCTCGTTTGGTCCACGCCTCACCTAATTGCTCCAGAACAGATCTTTTATTTGCTTTACTGGAGTGAAGCTCCAAACAGAGATGCGATAGCCCCACCTTCTCCATCCGGCGATAGACCACTTGAAGTGCGGCCATTTTTTCCGACACAAACAGCACTTTTCGCCCAAGCGCTAAGTTGTGACAAATAATGTTGGCAATCGTTTCTGACTTACCCGTCCCCGGAGGACCCTCTAACACAAAATCCTGATTATGGCTAGACGCTTCAACGGCAACCATCTGTGAAGAATCACAATTTAGCGGCGCATAAAACGATTCGGGCTTAATTTTATGATCAACTTCATTATACTCTACAAACTGACTTTCCTGCTGATAGGCGTCTGTTGGATGTTCAACGAGATGTTTAACAAATGGGTTTTGTTTCAATAGTTCAGTGCGATCACGCAAATCTTTCCACATCAGGTATTTAGCAAATGAGAAAGAGCCGAGCACAATCTCTTCAACCACAATAAAACCTGGTTGCTCTTTGATGGCTTCTCGAACAATGCTCCAAATACCAGTGACATCGACACCTGATTCATCTTTTGGTAAATCATTCCGAAGTTGGTCTAAGTTAATTTCATAATCCGCCTGAAGCATCTCGATTAAAGTTAGGTTAAAGATCGGTTCTTCATCAGGGATTTGACGCAATTTAACCGATGCCTGTGCACTACGGCGTTCTAGTTTTACCGGTAATAGAATCAATGGTGCTCTAAATGATCTGTCACTTTCGGGCAGCTCCTTCCAACGTAACATACCTAACGCCAGGAATAAGGTATTACTGCCACCCTCCTCTAAATCATTCCGCGCTTTACGGAACAGGTCAACCAATTTAGTCTCTATTCTTTTGGTGGTGTCCTTGACGCTGAGTTGTGGGTTGTTCAACTGGTGCAAGGCAAACTCTCGGTGAAGATCTTCACCCGTGCAGAGTCTACAGACCTCTGCATTGCGTTCTTTGTCTACAAGCGGAGTATCCTCTGCTGCAATGAAGTTGAACACATCGCCTTTTGCGAGCATATCTTCGAGTGTGCTGAGATCTGGGCAAAACAGCTTCAATGCAGAGCTTTTCACATTCAATAGCGGGTTTCTTTTAGTCAGATCCAATAATTTTCGCTGCCATTTATCGACACGTGTTTCAGGCGTATCCTCAATAACCCGATCATCACTTCGCACAGGGGGTAGTGGTGGCGGTATGTCGATACCGACGGATACAGCTGCCACATTATCACTGCTCTGTCCCTCATCGGCTTCAGACTTTTCTTCCACAATACCTATGGGCTTGACCCGACGAGCGCGCGCCTGCTTAATATCGATCAGCATGACAAACTCTGATTCTTTATCTTCTTCTAAAAGAGTTTTTGCTCGATCTATAGCTTGTTTAAATGTAATAGGAGAGTCATTAGTGATTAGGGTTGTCTCAAACATGACAAGATCCGATGAAT
>JAYPBG010000246.1:0-5924 GCA_038124075.1 Gammaproteobacteria bacterium | reverse complement strand
GTCAGTGCCCGTGCATTTTAACGTTTAATGCATCGATCGTGCGTGCCGAAAAACTCTCATCAATCGTTGCTTTAAAACAGTTTAAAATCCATGGAAATCCTGAGGTAACGTAGTAGCCGTACTGACCGTCGACCTCCATGCCGTTGCACTCATCCAGGTCACCGCTGCCACTTACATACTCATAATCACCGCGGAATTGACCGTCGTAGTTGTCGGATGCAATTTGGCCTGTGCCTGAGGTTGGAGTCATATAGCCGTCAACATTTTGTCGTGTGCCGCCCCCTTCTTTTAATGCGTAACTCGAAGTGACCTCACGAATACCGCCATTGTCATCCTCAATGCAGCTGCCAAAAATAGGGAAGCCATCTGCCGCAAAGCCTATTACGGGTGAGGTTGTGGTTTGTCCTGAGCAGTTTTGCGCAAAGAGTGCTTCGGGGTTTCCATGGTAATGGTATGAGCCATCGGGCTGAACATGGGCGTTATGGTTGTCTGTGCCAAAGTCATTGAGCGATGACATAGGGTCGTAACGCCAGGGGTGATCGATCTGATCTTGTCCGCAACCTATTTTCTCTTCGCCTAAGGGTTCGTTACCTATGTCATAACAGGCGGCGGGTAGCAGGTCGACCACCACGCCGTTTAGCATGATTGCTTGGGTGACGCCTAAAGCAAGAGGGGTCACGCTGTTTGCCTCTGAAGGCTCTTGGGTGATGGTGAACGCTTTTTCAACTTCGGCTGCATCGGTCGCGAAGTTGGCTGAGGTGTCGTTGAAATTGTGGTTGGGGATATTGTTTGATGCAAGCGTGCAGCGACGGTTGCTGTTGTCAATCTCTAAAGTGCCTTCAAATTGCGTGCTGTTTTGAATATCTAGCACGGTGCTGGTGTATTGGCCCTCATATTCTGCGCAGTCGCCATCTCTGTTGCTGAGCTGGGTGTCGGTAATGTCGGTAGGCGGATTAGAAGGGGTGACCTCTGTTGAGCTGCCTCCGCAACCGGCTAGAACAGCAGAGGCTATGAGCGCCAGTGACGTTATGGCCAGTGGGTTAGGGTATGGTGTGCTCATAATATTACCTTTTCTATACTTTTATCTGTATTTTCTCTGGAACGAATAGATGCATTATCGTCTAAATGATGCTTTCTTGTATATCTCTAAAGGGGAGAGACTAGGGCGTGTCGTGTATGTTTTTGACCAATCAAAAATGACGGATCGAGCAGCCTCTCCACTGTTCTGTTTGGAGAGTCGAATCAGTTTTAAGTTGATTCCCGCGCGCATCATGGTTAAAGCGATCAGTTTTATTTCGTGGGTCTTTACATAAGAGCCATAGTACATGACATTGATTCTTTTTATTTCAGGCGCTTTATCTTTATCTTTATCTTTTATCTTTCTTTTTTTATCGCTCTCTTTGCTCTCTTTGCTTCCGCTCTCTCCCTCGCCCTCGTTTTCTTTTTCTTCGGCTTCAGCGCTGTCTGCTGTCTCCACTGTTTCTGTAGAGGGCATCGGTAAGTCAACAAGAAAACCGAGCTCCTCCAGAGCTTGGGCTACGATGAGTTGATCTATGTCGTCAGGCAGGTTCTTAATAAGAACGGGTTTGGAGATAAAGTGTTTTTTAGGAAGCTCTTCGATCAGTCGTTCTCGCGCTTGATCGGCGGTTAAGCTTTGGATGAACGCATAATTTTTAATGTCCCAACCCAACGAGGCAAAATGATGCATCTTAAAGGTGGTCTCTTCGGCTTGGGGGCGAAACTGAGCCAAAATCCCGTGCAGCCTAGCGATCTGCCGTTCTTTCCAGTCCTCTAGAAAAGCAATTTTTTGTTGCTGTGCTGATTGGGTGTCGCCCGCACTGTTGAGTAGCATTGTGCTGGTAATGGCAGCTCCTAAAGAGGTGAGTATGATCACAATGCCTGCTGCGAGCAGATTGGTTTTTTTGTGGTCGAGAAACAGCAGGCCTGCGCTGACGAAGGCAATAATAAAAGGGATAAGATACAGTGCGATACTCATATTTAAGAGTATAGAGGTAAAACAGAATGAAATTTATGGTTAAGATAAAAAAGCATGTGCTTTTCTAGAAGACAGTTAAGAGTAGCGGTAAGCCCAGCTAAAACCTAGAGCTCAATGTAACGCAGCTTCCCCGGTAGGATCGATGTGCTATTAATGAGGCTGTATGAAAAGGGAGTGGGCCCTGGTTTCTGGCTGTTTGTTAGGAAAAACAGTGGAAGATAGGGTTTTTTGTGGAGAGCTGGCTCAGTGTCGATGGGGTGGAAATAATATGATGACCATAATTCTACGTGCATTAATAGACGACCGGTCGTATTATCTTGATATGAGTAGAGTGAAACGAACAGGTAATACCCGGAGCGCCCTTCTGTCCGAAGGCTTTAAGTGCCTATCGAAGCAGGGGTATAACGGTACAGGGTTAAAGCAAATTTTGGATCGTGTTAAGGTGCCGAAAGGCTCGTTTTATCATTACTTTGAAAGCAAAGAGCATTTTGTGGCTGAGGTGTTGGAGTACTATGTCAACCATCTTTTAAATCTGTTTGACGAGCACCTCGTGAAGAGCGATGGCGACCCTATCCAATCGATTAAAGCGCTCTATCAAATAATGATTAACGAGTTTGAGAGATCTGGTTGTACGTATGGGTGCTTGCTTGGCAGCTTAGCCGCCGAGCTCGGCAATCAAAGCGCACTGTTGCAACGCACCATGCAGAGCGCCTATTCAAGATGGGCTGATCGTTTTCTGAGTCTTGTGTTGCAAGCACAGCAGCATAACTTGATGCGTACGGATATACCTCCAGAGGAGATTACGGAGATGTTTTGGTGTGCATGGGAGGGCGCGATCTTGAGGATGAATATCACAGGAAAGAGTGATGTGTTAACGCGAGTATTGTCAATGACATTGGATGCGCTTCTCACCCCTGACGCCGCTATAGCCACTTGAAAAGTACTGTACCGTTGTTGCTTTCCTCGCCCAACCGCACAAGCAGCTATAGCCCAACAGATAACAACATGTAAATAACCGGTTCTAGAGAATAGAGAAATATGGAAAAAAAGTGTTTGTTTGACCGACCGATTGTTTTGAATAATGGGTTTGAAATTAAAAATCGTTTTTTTAAATCTGCAATGAGTGAGCAGTTAGGCAGTCGAGATCATGCGCCCCAACGCGCCTTATCAACGCTTTATGAAACCTGGTCGAAAGGCGGTGTTGGTTTGATGGTTACGGGTAATGTGATGATTGATCGGCGTGCGCTGGGCGAGCCGAGAAATGTTGTGCTTGAGAATGATCGTGACCTCGCTGATTTTAAACGTTGGGCTGAGTCAGGCCATAAAAATGGTTCTAAACTTTGGATGCAGTTAAATCACCCTGGTAAGCAGGTGCCCTCCTTTTTAAGTAAAGAACCTGTCGCCCCTTCAGCTATATCACTGGGCAAAGGTCTTGAAAAAACGTTCAATAAACCGCGAGCGCTGACCGAAGATGAAATTCACGAAATCATTCAGCGCTTTGCGATGAGTGCAGGTTTGGCAAAAAAAGCGGGCTTTTCGGGTGTTCAGATTCATGGTGCACACGGATATCTTATCAGTCAATTTCTTTCAACTCGACACAATCAGCGTAACGATATGTGGGGTGGTACACCGAGAAAACGAATGCGTTTTCTCGTTGAGGTGTATAAAGCTATTCGAGCCGAAGTGGGGGAGCATTTTCCGATTGGAGTTAAATTAAATTCAGCCGATTTTATGAAAGACGGTCTTAGTGAGAGCGAATCGATGGCAGTGATTGAAACGCTCTCAAGTGAAGGAGTCAACCTTATTGAAATTTCCGGTGGTACTTATGAGAGCCCGCAAATGCTTAACGGTAAACCAAAAAGTAGTACTGAGCGTCGAGAGGCTTACTTTATGGCGTATGCTGATAAGGCGAGAGAGTTGTGCAGCGCCACACTGGTGGTCACAGGTGGCTTTCGGTCTGGTTCCGGGATGACGCATGCTCTGGCATCAGGTAGCACTGATATGATTGGTTTGGCGCGTCCGTTAGCGGTTGAGCCCAATCTTCCCAATGCCCTTCTCAGTGATGTCGAATACCGTATAGAGGTGAAAAATCCATCTACAGGTGTTAAGTGGGTAGATTCTTTAATTATGGTCAATCTACTTTGGTTTGAAATGCAGATACGTCGGATAGCCAAAGGGAAAAAAGTCAAAGAGAACCTAGGTGCTTGGTCTACGGTTGTTCATACGCTTTTGACGACGGGTTTCCATGCTTTTCAAATACGACGCTCATCATCCTAAGCTGGTAGAGCGTAGAGCACAGACACTCGGTGTCTTATTTGCCTATCTATTCCTTTTTTTCTTTTTCCTATAAGAAGCCCTAACAGTCAAGTCTGTAAGGGCTTCTGTTGTGAGATTATCAGATCGTTGCTCGATCTTTTTATCTTTGGCAGTGAATAGTTAAAATAATTAAGGAATATGTGGCGTTCAGTCCTGAACGCGTAACAGCTCGTTGATGCCGACTTTGGAGCGTGTCTTTTCATCGACTTTCTTAACGATGACTGCAGCATAAAGGCTGTATTTGCCATCTTTAGAGGGTAAGTTGCCTGGAACGACAACGGAGCCTGCTGGTACTCGGCCGTAGTGTATCTCGCCAGTTTCACGGTCATAGATGCGTGTACTTTGACCGATATAGACGCCCATAGAGATGACGGAGCCCTCTTCAACAACCACACCTTCAACCACCTCAGAGCGTGCCCCAATAAAACAGTTGTCTTCTATGATGGTGGGTCCGGCCTGCAGTGGCTCTAAAACGCCGCCAATGCCAACACCGCCAGAGAGGTGGACATTTTTGCCGATTTGGGCGCATGAGCCTACGGTAGCCCAGGTGTCGACCATGGTGCCAGAGTCAACGTAGGCGCCAATGTTGACGTAGGAGGGCATCAGTACGACATTGGGTGCAATGTAGGCGCCTTGGCGCGCCATGGCGGGAGGGACAACGCGCACACCTTGCTCTTTGAGCTCGGCTTCACTGTAACCGCTGAATTTGAGTGGAACTTTGTCGTAAAACTGTGCTGCCCCACCATCGATGATGCCGTTGTCACGAACTTTAAAGCTTAACAGTACAGCTTTCTTTAGCCATTGATTAACCACCCATTCACCGTCCTGTTTCTCTGCTACGCGTGCTTGTCCGGAATCCAGCAGGTGAATGGCCTCTTCAATGGCTGTGCGAATGTTGGGGTCAACGGAGTCGGCTGTGATGTCCGCTCGGTTATCAAATGCGTTTTCAATGGTGGTTTGAAGTGTCGACATGTTTAACTCCTGGTTCTGTCTGTTTGTGTTAGGTTTAAGGTTGGGTTCTGGGTGAGTCTGGTTTTTCGATCTATTTGGTGAACAGTGTGCTGCTTTTGAGGCGCGCGGCGGCGTCTGCACACTGCTCATAAGTGGCAACCAGTGCCATTCGAACTCGGTTTTTCCCTGGGTTTTCATTGGGCAGTGCTCGGCTGAGAAACTGCCCGGGCAGTACAACGATATTGAGCTCTTCGTAGAGCGCTTTTGCAAACTCAATGTCGTTGGTGGGCGTGGGGGGCCATAGGTAGAAGCTGCCTGCTGGAATATCCAGCGCCCAGTGGTTCGCTAGGGCTGATGTAAAGAGGTCATATTTTTTACGGTAAGCGGCTCGGTTTTCGATGACGTGCGCCTCATCTCCCCAGGCTACGATACTGGCGTGTTGGGTGGGCAGTGGCATGGTGCAGCCATGATAGGTTCGATACAGTAGATAGTGTGCCAGGATGTCGGCATCGCCTGCGACAAAACCTGAACGAACGCCTGCAAGGTTGGAGCGTTTAGATAGACTGTTAAAAACAATACAGCGTTTAAAGTCTCTGCGACCTAATTGCTCACATGCTTGAAGCAGTCCGAGCGGTGGTGCACTTTCATCGTAATAGAGTTC